>NZ_JBHWJT010000005.1:322079-417601 GCF_042731325.1 Streptomyces sp. NPDC059866
CTCCACCGGCCTGCCGACGAAGACCGAGCAGGCGGACCTCCTCCAGGCCATGTACGGCCGCAACGGCGAGGCGCCGGTCCCGATCGTGGCGCGGGCCCGCGGAGGTGATGGGTTGTGGTGGTGCTGGCTTGTCGCGTTGCTTGTCGTCTTCCTTGTCGTCTCGCTTGTCGCTTGTCTTGTCTTGTCGCTTGTCGCCTTGCAGGTCACAAGCCGTTTCCGGGCCTCCAGACGCCCTGTAGCGGCATGTGTTTTGGCGGGGGCGACAGGCGACAAGTGATCAGTTTTCGGGGGGCGGTTCGGGGGCGTGGGAGCGGTGGACGTAGCGGGCCTTGGTGCCCTCCCCGACGCGGACGGCGGTGCCGTCCTTCACCCATGCCTTGAGCCAGCCGACGACCGTCTGACGGGTGGTGCCGTGCTCGTCCGCAAGCGCGCGGGCGATCGCGGACGCCCCGGTGCCCTCGGGTCCGGCGGCGATCAGCAGGGCGAGCGCGGCCTGTTGAGCGGGGCTGTCCTGCTCGCCCCGCAGCGCCGACAGGTTCAGCCCACCCGATCCAGTCGGAGGAGCCTGCTCGGTCGGGGTGTGCGGGTCGGGGGCGGTGGCGAACTGGGCGTCGATCTCCGCCCGGAAGCGGCGCAGCATCTCGTCTTCCGGCGAGACCCGCTCCGTCTCCCCACTGCTCAGCGCGGACAGCTTCAGCCCCGCCGCGGCTGGCCCGTCGGCACTGTCGGTGCCGAGGGTGTGGTCGCGCATCCATGTGGTGCGGTCGGCGTCCCAGCGTCGGGCGTAGGCGGGGCCTGCCGCCTTGGCGGACACGTCGTCCAGCACGGGGTGGCGGTCGGAGGTGGCGGCGATGATCTCCCGGATCTGGTTGGGCAGGATCCGCCAGGCCTTGAACAGCGCGGCCGGGGACTCGGGGGTGCCCATGAACCCGGCGCCCTTGTGCGGGGCCCGGTCCACGCGCAGGCCGCGGGAGCCGGGGAACATCTTGCCCAGGTCCATGCCCTCGGTCTCACCGCCCGTCAGGGCGACGCGGACCTTGGCCTCCCGGCGGATCATCAGGTTGCCCAGCACGCTGCCGGTGGCCCCGAGCGCGGTAAGGACGGTGCGCAGGCCCATGGCGCGGGCGATCCGGATGACTTCCAGGATCTTCTCCGCGAGCTTGCGCATCTGCCGGTCGGGGCTGGCCAGGATCTCCGCTCCCTCGTCGATGACGAGCATGATCTGCGGGATCCGCGCACTGATCGGCAGCAGGTCCGTGTTGGCCTTGGCCAGCAGGTCCTGGTAGCCCATCTTGCGCTGCTTGGCGACCCTGACGGCCGTCTCGAGCATCGTCATGGCCTCGTCGAACGTCCCGGCGATCCAGTCGATGCCGGGCCGCACCGGCTTGCCGTCCTCCCGCTCGATGTCGCCGTTGAGGGCGGGCAGCACCCAGGGCAGACCGGCCGATCCGGCGTTGAGGTCGATCACCCAGGTCAGCACGTCCTCGGCGCGGGCGAACCCGGCGAGGATCGCGTGGACCATGTTCGTCTTGCCCGACCCGGTCGGGCCGACCACGAGCGCGCACTGTTCGCGCAGGTAGGCGAGGATGCTTTCCGCGTTGGTGCGGTAGCCCCACGGGATGCCGGTGAGCACCGACAGGGGGCCGTAGTCGGCCGGGTAGGTGCGCTCCTCTTCCAGGACGTTGACCGTGGTCACGTCGATGATGACCCGGCCCTGGTCGATGCCGGGGGAGGCGGTGGCGGTGCAGCCGTGCGGCAGCCGGGCGTCCGCGGACAGGCGCGGGGACTCGGCGGCGATCTTGTTCCAGGTGGCGCCGCCGGGCGGGAGTTCGGCGTCGATGGAGAACCCGGCGCCGGTCTCCCACATCTCGACCCCCAGCACCCGCACGGTGATGGAGCACACCCGCTGGATCCGGTCGACCCATTCCGCGGCGATCGCCCGCCGCTCCGCGGAGAGCTCCCGCGCGATCTGCCGCTGCTCCACGGCGATGGCCTCCTCCTCGCGCGCCTCCTCGTACAGGGCGGTGGAGCGGGCGGCGGCGCCGATCCCGACGCCGATCGTGGCCAGCGAGCCGAGCGCGGCCCACGTCAGGGGGCCGTGCGTCATGGCCCACGTGATCCAGCCGGCGCCGACCAGCCAGGAGGCGGCGCGGGTGGCCAGGGTGCGGCCGGCGTTGCGCACCCGCAGCCCGACCACGGTGTGTCCCAGGGCGCCGGCCGCGCCGACGGCCAGCGCCCAGCCGGGCGGCATGCCGGTGGCGGCACCGGTGGTGGCGACGGCGAAGGCTCCGGTGGTCGCGGACAGGGCGCCGGTCACGGGTCCGTGACCGGCCGCCCAGTCCAGCACCGGGCCACTGCCGGCGTTCTGCTTGGCGGTGGCGGTGCTGCTCATCTCAGACGTTCCAGCCCTTCTCGGCCTCGTGGCCGTTGCGGGGGTCCTCGTGCCGGGCGATGTCCTGCTCGTGCACCTGCCGGAACAGCGGGCCCATGTCCTCGGCGACCGCGACGGCGCTCATCAGGGCGCCGAAGATGTCGTTGAAGCCGTCCGCGACCTCCTTCTCCAGGGGGAACTCGCTGTCGGAGCGCTCCGCGAGGATCTTCATCACGTTCGCCACGCTGGTCAGCGCGGCGGGCAGTCCCTCGACCATGGCCAGGATCTCCATGGCGTTCTCGGGGTCGTAGGAGTTGGCCGCCTGCTCCATCTCGGCGGCGGCCTCTTCGAACCGGAATCCGGACACGTGCTCTCCTTCACTCACCTCGGGTGTGGTGTTGGTGGGGACTGTGGCCGCGGGCCGCTCGACGCCGTCCGCGATGCCCTCCGCGCCGTCCTTCGCGGCCTCGGCGTCGGCGGCGGCCTCCTGCTCGCGCAGGTTCTGGCGGGTGGCCTCGTCGCGCTGCGCGCGCTGCTCGCCCGCCGTTTGGACCATGCGCCCGTACAGGCGGCGGCCCGGGTGCATCAGCGCGGGGATGCCGAGCCTGCGGCCGATCCACGTGGTCAGGCAGCCGATCAGCCCGACCGGCAGGGCGAGCAGGGCGGCGAGCAGGCGGCGGCCGTGGAAGCGGGCCGCGGACCGGCGCAGCGCCTTGCGCGCCGCCGCACGGACCGGGGCCTTGCGGACGTTGCCGCGCTGCGCCGCGACCGCGCCGCTGGCCTTGGCGTCGCGCCGGGCGCGCTGCTTGGCGATCGCCGCGTCCCGCGCCGCCCGCGCCTTGCGGGCGGCACCGCCCATGAGGCGCCCGGTCAGACCGGCGCGCTTGCCCAACCTGCTGTTGCCGGTCGCGGCCTTGGCGGTGCGGCGGGCGTCGGCGACCGCGCGCCGCGCGGCGGTGGTCTGCGCCCGCTGACCGGCGCGCGATCCGCCCGCGGCCTGCTGCGACGCTCGTAGGGCTTTTATCTGCCCGACCCGGCCTGCGGCCTTGCCCGCGCCGCGGGCCGCCGCGTGTTTGGACAGGCCGTGACCGGTCTTGCTGCGGGTCTTTCCGCTGGTCGCGGTGCTGCCGTGGCGGGCGGCCGGGCCGGTGCCGCGGCGGTGCCGGCCCGGCACCCTGCCCGATCGGCCTCCGGAGCGACCGGCACGGGAGGCAGCCGAACGACTCCCCGCGGTACCGCCACGGCGCAGGCCTGCGCGGTGGGCAGCGGTGCGGCCGGCGGCGCGGGCCGCGGCCCGGCGGGCGTCGCGGCGCGGGTGGGGCTTGCGGGAGCGGGTGGCGGCGACCCTGCCGAGCACGACCATCCCGGTGGCAACCACAGCCGCGGCGATGGGACCACCGGCCAGGGAGGCGGCGGCGACCGCGCCGACGGTGCTGTTCGCCCCGGTCAGGGCGAGGGGGACGACCGGCCAGCCGCCGGGCGTGTGATCCACCTCCGTCACGTCCTGCGCCGTGGTGGGCGGGGTGTCGGGCGGCGGGGGCGGGGTGGTCGGGGCAGCCTCGACGGCTACCGGCTCGGTGCTGAGTTCCGTCATGCTGTGAGCACTCCTTTTGACGGAGTAGGGCCCGGCCGGGGCCGTGGAAAGTTGCCGGCCGGGCCTGCCGAATGAGGACTGAAAGCCGCAGCTCAGAGGCTGCGGTGCGGGTGCTGGGCGGCGACCTCTTGCCACCGACGGCTCTCCGCGGTATCCGTGCGGGTCAGCCGCACCTGGAAGTCGCAGCCGGGCTGCGTGCAGCGGTGTGTGGTCGTCGACAGCGCGTCGACGAGACGGCCCCACAGGCTGACGTAGGTGGCCAGGCACGACAGGGAGCAGGCCACCAGCAGCGGCACGCGCACGCCGTAGTCGGACAGGCTCACCGCGATCGCGGCGGCCAGGGCCGTGGACGCGGCGATGCCGGCCAGATGGACCAGACGATGACGGGTCGTTGATGTGCGGTTCACCAGGGAAGTTCCCTTCCGGTCAACGGAGTCTCAGGCGATGTACGGCCCCCGGGCGAGAACGGCGCCCGCCCGGGGGCGGATTCAGCTCGCCGGGCCTGCGCGCCGGGTCTGCGAAGGTGCCGCTCGCCGGGGCTCACCGGGTCTGCTTCACTGGTGCTCGACTGCTTCCGGCAGTCGCGATGACGGCCAGCCCAATGCCCGTGGGCTGGCCGTCATCGGTGTGTGCCGGACGGTGGGTCAGGCCTCGGATTCCTCGTGGGACATCAGCGAGCCCCACGCCTTGCGCACCCGCTGCTCCCCGCCGACGAATCCGGCCTCGCGGAATGCGGCCACGGCTTGGCGGTAGGACAGTGGCGGGTCGTCGACGTAGCGCAGGTGCCGCAGCACGACGACAAGCTGCGCGTCGCTCAGCGGCTCACCCATGACCGGTGTCGGGACGTCGGCCACGGCCGCGATCTCCTCCAGCGTCACGGGCGGCGTCACGGGTGTGACGCCCTGCGGCGGCACCGTCTCCAGTACCGGCGTGACCTGCGTGTCTTGCTCCGTCACGGGGGGTGTGACGCCCCCGTCTTTCGGACCGTCGACGGCGAGGGGCTGTGACGCGGCCGTGACGCCGGTGGCGGGGGCCGTGACGGGCAGGGCGAACATGCCCGCGAGCGCGGCGTCCGCGCCAGCCGTCATCCGCTCGCGCTGCACGTCGACCAGGTGCGCCCCGAGCAGGGCGTCACCGGTGCCGACCTTCTTCGCGAGCTTCCACGACTGAAGCTCCGACTTGTTGCGGGCCTTCTCCTCGGGGTGGTTGGCGGCGCGGGCCCGGTGGTAGGCGAGACGCTGCATGACCGCGGCGTTGCGGCGCTGGGCTTCGGCGTCCACGCCGGTGCGGTAGACCACGATCCGCCGCGCGAGCAGGCCCATGCCCTCCGCGGACACGCACATGGCCATGGGCGTCACGGCGAACACCACCGCCTCGGTGACCGTCTTGGCCACGGCGGCGCCGGTCAGGGAGGCCACTGCGGGCAGCGTCCACAGCCCGATCCGCACGGCGGCCGGCGCGGACTGGCCCAGCATGGTCAGCCCGACCAGGACCAGGGCGAGCACGAGGGTGGCGCCCTCACCTGCGGCGACCACACCGAGGGCGGTTGCCGAGCGGTGAAAGACGGATGTGATGTTGCTGTAGGTGCCCCATGCGCCCATGCCGCCGAAGGCGACCATGGGCACCGCGGCGGCACCGAGCACGAGTGCCTGACCCCTGCTCAGGGACCTTTCGGGAGGATGTTTCACTGTTCACTCCTTGTCGGGGGGTTGTTGCCTGACCAGGCCGGTCAGGCGGCGCACTGGCGGTCGGGGTAGGCGCACGGGACGCACACCCCGAGCGAGGCGGGGATGAAATAGCCGGCGTCCGTGCGGCACTCCGGGCAGATGCGGCGGGCGCGCATCGCGCATTCGAGCGCCCGGCGCTTCGCCGGGGTCATCGGCCGCACCGGCTTGGCCTTGTCGAGCCGGTAGAGGTAGGCGACCAGCGGCCCGCGCCGGTAGCGCGGGCGGAGCACCTGTGCTGCGACCGGCTGTCCGCCGGGGCGCAGGCCACGGGTCCGTAACTGCCGTCTGGTGGCCAACCCGTCCGGTGCACAGCGCCACGGGTAGGTGGGGATGCCATGCCGGGCGCCGGTCGGGTCGAAGCACTTGCCCCACGCCGCCATCAGGCCACCGCTCCGGCCGGTGCCGGGGCGGGGATGTCGGCGTAGGCAACCAACTCCAGCCCAGCGTCCGCACATTGGGCGTCCGCACGCAAGACGCGCGTGTGACCCCCGCTCTGCGTGCCGTGCCGCACCGCGTCCGGGGCGATGCCCAGCGCCTCGCGCCACGCCTCGAACTCGGCCAGACCGCGGTGGAAGCTCAGCCGCAGCCGGTTCGGGTAGATCGGGGTCACGTCCACATCGGGCGCTGGCAGGTGCCCGAAGTCCGTGGCCAGTAGGCGCAGCGCCTGCAGCGGCACGATCAGGTCGTCCAGCGTCAGCCCCTCGCTCATGCCGCAACCCCCGTGCGTGCCGCACGGCGGCGGGCGGGGCGGGCCAGCGGGACCACGTTGAACAGGTCCGGGTGGTCTTCGACGACCCGTGCGGCCAGGCGGATCAGGTCGTCGGGCAGGCTGCGGTACTCGGGGTCGGCGAGGATGTCGCGCGCCGCGTCCAGGCGCGCCGCGCGCTCCTCGTCCGTCTCGCCCTCCACCCCGAGCCACAGCTCAACCGGGGTGCCGAGGGCCAGTTCCGTGAACTCCGCCTCGGTGACCGCCTGATGACCGGCAACGATGCACTTCATGGAGGTCTCTCCTCACAGTGGAACGGCCCGAACGCGCCCGGAGGTGCCTCTACGGGGCGCGCGCCGTGGAAAGGAACCGCACCGGAAGTGGTGCGGGTGGGACCCTCGAAAGTCCTCATCAAACGGGCAGGCCACCGGCGTGACGTCGGCGCCCTGCCCGCATGACGAGTGACGGGAAGCCCGTCACTGTCGTCTCGCGGCTCCGTACGCACCTTGCTCCGCCTCCCTTGGACGGCGCGCGGTCACCGCGCCACTCAGTCGTCACTCGCTGAGTGGAAGCGCCCATCCCTTCCGGGTGTCATGGACCGGGTGCAGCCCAATCACCGGGATCCCCGTGATCCGGTCCCTGGGTCTACGCCCGAGGGTCAGACCAGCGGCTTAGCCGATGACACCGATCGATCCGTGAAGACGACGGGCTTTTACGTCTCCCCTGCCGCTCGGGCCGCGTGTAAGCGGGTCCGGCGGGGTCCTTCATGATGCAGTACCTGTTTTACAGGTACTGCACAGGGGGCCGTCAAGTACGCCGGCCGAACTTCTTGGCTTCGCACCGGGACTTCTTGGTGCACCATCAGAATCGGTGCAGGTCAAGGGAGTTGGTCACCCCATGCATGGACAGCTCAGGTTGATCTGGCTACTGTCAAGAAGTCCCTACAAGTCCCTCAGGGGTGCGGATGTCCAACGAGCGCTTGAGGTCTGCTCTGTTAGCGCGGGGCATGACTGTTCAGGACTTGGCTGAAGAGATCGGCGTCATCCCGAAGACAGTCGAACGCTGGATCACCCGAGGGAAGGTGCCGTACCGGCGCCACCAGTACGCAACGGCAGCAGCGCTCAAAGTCGATGTGACGACGCTGTGGGACGACTCCCGGACGCAGGACTCCGCATCTGACCTGAGCAAAGCCGAGATCGTGGCTGTCTACCCTCATCGGCATGTCGTGCCGTCAGGCCTCTGGCGCGAGATGTGCGAGCGCGCCAGGGAACGCATCGACATCCTTGTGTATGCCGGCATCTACCTGGCGGAGGACCCTCTCTTCTTCTCGACGCTGAAGGAGAAGGCCGAGAGCGGTGTCCGCATCCGAGTACTCATGGGTGATCCAGAGTGCGAAGCCGTCATCCGACGCGGCATCGACGAAGGGCATCGCATCATGGATGGCAAGATCCGTAATGCGCTGGTCAACTACCGCCCACTGTTCACCAGCCACCCCGAAATAGCCTTCCGCCTGCACGACACGGTGCTCTACAACTCGATCTACCTTGCTGATGACGAGATGTTGGCCAACACCCACGTGTACGGCATCGGCGCCTACATGGCACCCGTGTTCCACCTGCGGCGACTCCCCGGAGGTGGTCTGTTCGACACCTTCGCCAATAGCGTTCAGCAGACCTGGGAAGGCGCCAGGCCAGTAACCGAACGCGACATCACGGGAGCTTGAGCATGGGACGCATCGACTACTTGCACGACCCGGCCGCCCCGCCGGCCAACTCTGTCGTGCCCTCGGTCGTGGCATTCGTCCAGAACGACGCGGGTCAGGTGCTCATGATTCAGCGATCCGACAACGGACGTTGGGCACTGCCCGGCGGTGGCCACGACGTGGGCGAGTCCATCAGTGACACGGTCGTCCGTGAGGTCTGGGAAGAGACGGGCATCAAGGCCGAAGTCGTCGACCTGTCCGGGATCTACACAGACCCTGGGCACGTCATGCAGTACGACGATGGCGAGATCCGCCAGCAGTTCAGCATCTGCTTCCGCGCACGGCCGACCGGCGGTGAGTTGCGTACGAGCAACGAGACAACGCAGGTCCGCTGGGTCGACCCAGCGGACCTGGCGAAGCTTGACGTCCATCCCACCATGCGGCTCCGAATCGAGCATGCGATGGACCGGACGCGGCCGACTCCCTACATCGGCTGACGCTTGGCGACGGCGACCCGTTCGAGGACGCGCGACGTGCACGCGAGGATTTCAGGCTCGGCCCGACGGATGAACTTCCCGATCAGGCTGTCCGGCCCGTAGCGTCCGGCGATCTCGTTGACTCGGTCGACGGGGTTCGTGGGCGTGCCCTCCGGCGTGGTGTTCATGTCGCAGTAGCAGAGCGCGTCATTAAGGTGCGCCTCTTCCCGGGGGAACTCGCCCTCCAGCTCCTCACGTAGGCCGCGCGCTTCCGCCTCCATCCACGCGCACGAGTGGTGGGCCACGAGGTTCACGACTCGTGCGTCAACCTTCGCGACGTCACGGAGGTGTCGAGCGCCGTCGAGCGGGTGGAAGCCCGTCTCGGCAAGGTCCGGCGAGTAGCCGATGTCGTGCAGGACGGCCGCGGCCTCCAGCAACTCCGCGTCCCGTCCGAGGATGGGCGCGATGGTCCGCGCCCGCTCGGCGACGCCCAAGCAGTGCTTCCATCGCCGCGGCAACGGTTCGGCGAGCAGGGACTCAGCCAGGGGATAGGCCCATTCCGTCAGCTCCGACAAGCTACGAACGCTCCTCTCGATTCGGCACGGCGCGGACGGTCCGCACCTTGCCCTGTCCTCCACTTGCCAGCACGCCGGCGGTCTCCAACTTGTCGAGCGCCTTCGTCACGGTGGGCCGTGAGACTCCGAACCGCTCAGCCAGGACGGACGCGCTGGGGAACGCTGCCCCGACTTCGAGGCCTTCATCCGTGACGATGTCCGCGATGCGCTCTTCCAGTGGGCGTCGGTCGGTGCGCTCTCCGCCCCGTACGACGCGCCACCGCCCACCCGGTACCGGCTCGGCGACTCCGTCCTTCTGAAGGGCTCCGAACGCCCGGAGCGCGACCCCACGCGAGATCTTGTAGTCGCGCATGAGATCAGCAGCAGACGGCAGCTCCGTCATGGCGGGTTCCGCCTCGATCCGGGCCTTCACTGCGTCCGCGACCTTCAGGAAGGTCCCCCGGGGGCTGGCCTGCTGCGACACGCGCTCTCCCTCCCAGTCTGCTCGCCATCCGTTTCAAGCTTCCCATGCCTTCTGTTGCGGCAGGATGCTGCTGGCTTGGCTGTGCCGATCAGGGGGCCAGTGCGGCAGTCACACGAGCCATGCGGGCGGTGGGCCAGGCGAAGCGGTTGGCGGGGTTGCGAAAGGACAGGCCGCCGTCGTTGATCCGGTGGCCGCCCTCGGCCGTGATCCAGCGCACGGGACCGCACGGCCCCTGGTCTTCCAGGAGGGCGGCGGCGAGCTGGTCGGGGGCTTCGACATGAGTGCGGGCGCACAGCGCCGCCGTCAGGCGGTCGACGGCGTCATCGGGTACGGCGTCGTCGCCGAACGCGGGCAGCAGGAGCAACAGCCGGGCGTGGGGATCGGTAGTGCTGCCGCCGGTCAGGCCGTTGTCCGCTGCGGCGGTCAGCTCGGCCCAGGAGAGGCCGGGGCCCATGAAGTGCCCTTCGTCCTGTGCGAGGTGTTCGGCGTCGTCCCAGTCGGGGTGGTGCAGGAGGTAGTCGATGCCTTCGTCCTCCTCGAAGGCGCGGTACACCACATGCAGGCGGTGGGCACCGGTGAGGGGCACGGTGAAGACGGGCCAGTCGTCGCCTCCCAGCAGCCGGTTGTGCAGCTCCGCGGCCTCCTGCTCGTCCGCGCCGAGCAGGAGTTCCTCGGCCTCCTCGCTCTGGGCGCAGTTGTGCAGATGCCCCAGCCAGAACAGGTGCTCGCCCAGCAGCTCGGGCAGGTGGCTGAAAGGCCCGCCGTCGTAGCCCGGTATCCGGGCAGGGTGCGTCTCCGCGCTCTTCGTCACGGAGGCCATCATGCAGTCCGGCTCGTCGACCATCGCAGTCGGGGCCGCAACCGGACCCTTTGCGGGACAGCCCTTAGCCGGGCGGATCGCCGACAGCTCAGCGCGGACATTCAGATCGTGGCGCTGGCAGTCTTTCCCTACGTCATCAAGGCTCGCTTCGCTCGCTGGTCCGGTGGCCGACACTGCTTGTCGATCATCGTCAAACCGACCGCCGCAGACTCCGCCCAGGCGCATCAACGGCCGCTGCCGGCCCGCACACCACCGTCACCACGATCCGGCCTCGGAGAGGGAAACCACCACAGCAGTCAGACCCCAACGCACCTGTCCCGGGGCCACCTGCGCACCCCCTTCCACCCGGCTGCCTGACACGTCAGGTCGATCATGGATCGATGGCCGCGCACAGCGCGGCGGCGCCGGTCGGCCGCCGCCCCGCTGCCTCCATGTCTACGCCACCGGCTGCGGTGCGCCGTCCGCCCGTCGCCACCGCAGCGGCCAAAACACACCACGGGCACGGGGGCGCAAGGTGATCCCCAACGGTGCTGGTCAAAGACGCTTTGTGCTACCGCAAGAGGCCGGATCGTGGTGACGGTGGTGTGCGGGCCAACGCTGCCTGATACGCGGGCGTTCATCCGGCCCGCTGACCACGCACCAGGCCACCGGCCGGACGGCGGACGCGACCTTGAGAAGGGGAGAAACCCCGTCGTGGCTGGGGCGGCCGGCTCCGCGGCTTTAGCCAGCCACTTTGGCGCGAGCCTCGCAGATCAGGTTGCGTCCTTGCAGGTGGTGTACGGGTTCGACCTGATCCGGGGGTTTGTTCCAGCGTCGGGATGAGGCCCGCATAGACGAACGGCCACCGGCTGATCTTTCAAGACGACCAAGTCTTTGAAGGAGATCAGCACGATGACCGCACCAGACAGTCTGCCTCTGCACGCCCTCGCCGAAGACAACCTCGCCGCGGCGAGTCCCGACCTGCTCCGCGCGATGATCAAGACGTTCGCCGACGCGCTCATGTCCGCCGAGGCCGACGCCCTCTGCAACGCCGAATACGGACAGGTCAGCGACGAGAGAGTCAACCACCGCAACGGCTACCGCCCACGCGAGTGGGACACGAGGGCCGGCACCGTCGAACTGGCCATCCCCAAGCTGCGGACCGGCAGTTACTTCCCGCACTGGCTGCTGGAACGCCGCCGACGGGCCGAACAGGCCCTCATCAGCGTGGTCGCCACCGCCTACCTCCTCGGCGTGAGTACTCGCCGGGTCGAAAAGCTCGCCGAGTCCCTCGGTGTGACCCACCTGTCGAAGTCCCAGGTCAGTGCGATGGCCCGGCACCTGGACGAACAGGTCGCAGCCTTCCGTAACCGGCCCCTGGACGCCGGCCCGTATGCGTTCGTCTGGGTGGACGCACTGACCCAGAAGGTCCGCGAGGGCGGCCGGATCATCAACGTCCACGCGCTGATCGCGGTCGGCGTCAACGCCGACGGCCACCGCGAGATCCTCGGCCTGGACGTGGCCACCGCCGAGGACGGGGCCGGCTGGCTGGCCTTCCTGCGCTCCCTGATCGCCCGCAGCCTGAGCGGGGTCCAGCTGGTCATCTCCGACGCCCACGCCGGCCTGGTCGACGCCACCGGCGCGGTTCTGCCCGGCGCGTCCTGGCAGCGCTGCCGCACCCACTACGCCCGCAACCTGCTGAGCCAGGTTCCGAAATCGGCCCAGCCCTGGGTGGCCACGCTGCTGCGGACCGTCTTCGAACAGCCCGACACCGACGCGGTGAAGGCCCAGATGACACACGTCCTGGACGCTCTGGAGGCCAAGTTCCCCAAAGCCGCAGCTCACTTGGACGCGGCCCAGCACGACCTGCTGGCCTTCACCGCCTTCCCGCGCGAGATCTGGCGGCAGATCTGGTCGAACAACCCGCAGGAGCGGCTGAACAAGGAGATCCGCCGTCGCACGGACGTGGTCGGCATCTTCCCCGACCGCGCCGCCGTGATCCGCCTGGTCGGTGCGGTGCTGGCCGAGCAGAACGACGAGTGGACCGAGGCCCGCCGCTACATGGGCCGCGAGCTCCTCGCCAAGGCCCGCCTCCACCCGATCGAGTCAGAAACCGACGACACCGTCCTGCCCACCGAACTCACCGCATAGCCTCAAAACGAGATCGCCGAGTGGCCGTCGATACACCACTCCAGCGGACGTGACCGCAGATCATGGCCCCACATCGGGCACTAACGGGCAGGTCCACAAGCCTGCCCGATCCGCGGGCCAGCGTAAGGGGCCATGATCACTCGCGCCAAAGCTCCCGGCCAAAGCCGCTACGCCGCCCTTGCGCGGTAGGGCGCTCGCGCGGAGGGGGAGCGAAGCCGGCAGCCGCTGCGCACGCTATGCCGTGTCATCATTCGCGCCTTCGATCAGCCCACTCACGAACTGGCGATGACGGCTACGAAAAGCGGTGGGGACGCCCCTTCCCCCGCAACCAACTCGAGGGCTTGCGAACGGCTTGGCGCGGGCTCGGCTCGCACGACGGCGGAACCTGACGAGGCTGTGCAGTGCGCTGACTGACGTGTGCGAGAGGCACAACTCATCAGGACCCGTCACCGTGCGGGGTTCCAACATCACAGACTCCACACACCGGAGCGCCGCGAGTGAGTAATCTTGCCGCAGGCATGGTGGACGCGGTACTGCCAGGGTGTGGGGCTCAAGTGGGCAGTGTCCATGACCGAAGACGGAGGGGTTTGGGTGTCACTTGGCGCGAGCGAGGCATACGCGGAGAGCCTGGACCTGACACCGTCGCCACGACTCCTTGAGGTGCTGGGTGATATCCCCTACAAGCCGTGGCAATGCCTCGCGGAGCTGATCGACAACGCGTTTGACGACTTCCTGTCAGATGACGATCGAGACCCAACCGATCCCCCCTATGTTCGTGTCACGTTGCCGAAGCCCGGCACCACCCCCGAGGGCGACGAGATCGTGTGCGTGGCGGACAACGGGCGCGGCATGGGTCTGGAGGCCTTCCAGCTCGCCCTGCGCGCTGGCTACAGTCAGAACAGCCGGTACGGAAGCCTGGGACTGTTCGGCATGGGCTTCAACATCGCGACCGCTAATCTGGGATCCGTTACCGAGGTGCGGACTACCCGGTCAGGTGACCGGGAATGGCTGGTTGCGGAAATCAACTTCCTTGAGATGCAGCAACATGGTGAATTCAAGGCCCCGCTGCGGCGTGAACCCAAGGATGACCCCACGATGCACGGCACCGAGATCACTGTGCGTCATCTGCGGCCTGACACACGGACCGCCCTGCGCCGCCCACAACTGCCTTCCACGATCCGGGAGCAACTGGGCAAGGTCTATTCCTATCTGCTTCGCGGGAAGGACGTTCTTCCAGAGCTTCCCGGGGCCGAACTTAAGGGGCGAGGCTTTCGGCTGTTCGTCAACAACACACTCGTGCGGCCGCGCTTGCCCTGTGTCTGGGACTCCCAGCGGTCGGTGGCCTATCGAGGTTCCGACGTGAAGGCGATCCAACCGATTGACCTCCCCTTGACTTCAGCGTGGGCATGCCAGGACTGTGGTCACTGGCATCGCGTATCTCTAGAGACCTGCGTCGAGTGTGGCAGCGCGAACCTCGAGCTGCGGGAACGCCGGATCGTCGGCTGGGTGGGCATCCAGCGCTACTTGCACACCAGCGACTTTGGTATCGACTTCCTCAGGAACGGGCGGAAGATCCTCATCTCCGATCGAAGCCTCTTCGAGTGGGAGCACCCCGACACAGGGGAGACCCTTCCCGAGTACCCGATCGAGCTCGGCGCGACGGTGGGCGGCCGAATCGTGGGCGAGATACATCTCGACCATGTGCCTGTGACCTACCAGAAGAATGACTTCAAAAGAGATTCCCGGGACTGGATCACCGCCGTCCACCTCATTCGCGGCGAGGGCCCCCTTCAGCCGAACAAGGCGAAAGCGTATGGGTACGCGCCCAACGACACGCCCGTGGGGCGCTTGTTCAACGCCTTCCGCAGAAATGATCCGGGCCTCAAGCACCTTGTACCTGGGGACGGCGCGAACCCGCTTCACGAGCTGGCAAGGGAGTGGGCTGGCTCGTTCCGTAAGGGGCTCGCCGAGTTCCTCACCGATGAGAAATGGTACGAGGCCGCGCGGCAGCACGATGAGATCAAGCGAGGCCAACTCCCGGCCCGGCCCGGGGGCGGGGCCAGTGCGCCGCCGCGAGGTTCCGCCCGCGACACTCAGGAGCAGTCTGATGATCTGCTCGGCCGCACGGGGCTCGGGCTGGGGAACCCCTCGGGCGGCACGACGAGCAGCTCGCCGGGCGTAACCACGCCGCAGCCCCAGCCAGAGACGGAGGATCAGCGCTTCGCCAGGTACCGTGCCGGGGCACGCCAGCTGAGCGACCTCAGCGGAGCGGTGTCCGTGGCCACCCTGGGCAGGCGCATGGTCACGGTGTACGCCACACCCGAGCCACTCCTGGACCATTCGGGCCGGCCGACCCCATGCGTGTCACACACGCTGCGCGGCAACGCAATTGAGGTGTTCGTCCACGGAGATCACCCGGTGTTCAGGGAATTCGGTCGCGATCCCCGCGACTACGCGATCATCGAGATTGCGGAGGCGCTACGCGCGCTCGCCAGCACCGATGACAGCGCCGCACGTGTCGCTGCCGAGGTCACCGTGCAATTCCCGGATCAGCGGTTTACCGACGCTGCACTGCGAGAGCGGGCGAGTGCCCTGCTCGGCCGGGTGCGAGAGGGCATCCAGCGCGTTGGCGCTGCCCGTGCCGCCTCCCTGTGGGCGAGCCTTCCTACAGCGGAGAAGCAGGCTGCGGAGAAGCACGCCGCTGGGGCGGACCCCCGGTTGGTGTGGCCCGTAGCCACCGAGAACGGCGACTTCATCGCACACGTCACCGCGGAGGGCATCGCCGCGATCATCCGCGCCCATCCCGAGCTGGTGATGGATGGCGCCGTCTTCTCCACCACCTGGTCGACGTGGAACGACCCCGGCGCTCGCGATGCCCAGGTCGAGCGCCTTGGGCGACTGCTTGAGGTGGCGGGAACATTCCTGAGCAACATCAGTGGTAAGACCCGCCTCGATCTCGCGATGATGCGCATGACACTCGACGTGATCGAAGAAGAGATCGCGGATGAGGAGTCGACGTGAGCTCATCCTTCATGGCTCCCGATTTCCTTCTGGACATCGGCCCTGCGGCCTTTCCGCGGCAGGTAGAGCGGCTCATGCTGCACCTCGGCTTCACCGATGTGGTCAACGTCGACGGCCCAAACGATCATGGTGGCGATATCCTCGGGACGCTCAACGGCCAGCGCTGGGTCTTCCAGGCGAAGTGGAGGGCGCGCGGCACGGTGGCACCGAGCGCGGTCGACGAGGTCATCAACGCGAAGGCGTTCTATCGGACGGACCGGGCGGCGGTTGTCACCAATGCCAGATTCGGTCCGAAGAGCGAGGAACGGCGCGAAGCGCTGCGCCGAGTGGGCCATCCGATCGAGTTCTGGTCGGGGCGCGAGCTGGTCGACCTGTACAACAGCGATCAGTTGTGTTCCGAACGGCTGCCAGAACGCCCCCTGCGCGAGTATCAGGCCAAGGCTTTTGAGCGGCTCGTGGAGGACCTGGAGGGCACGGGCCGTGCCTTGCTGATCCTCGCGACCGGCTTGGGGAAGACGGTGATCGGAGGGGAGATTGTCGCACGCCATCTGCGCCTGCGCCCATCCGACAAGATCCTTGTCGTCGCCCATACAAAGGATCTCGTTGAACAACTGGAGCGCGCGCTCTGGTTCCACGTGCCCAAGGCCGCGCGCACCCAGCTGCTGACTGGCGACCATAAACCGGATGATCTCCGCGGCATCACGTGCGCCACGGTGGCCACCGCGCTCACGTACGTGCGCAGCGGTTACAAGCCTGCGCTGGTCATGGTGGACGAGGCGCACCATGTGTCCAAGGATGGATACTTCGCCGAATTGCTCGACCACCTGGCCGACGTGCCTCGGCTTGGGGTGACCGCAACGCCCTGGCGCGGCGACCGCTTTGACATCCGGAACAGTTTCGGCGAGCCCAGTTATACCTTGGGTATCGACGGTGGTATGAGACTTGGCTACCTCGCTGAAGTTCGTTACCGGCTATTTACGGACAACATCGACTGGGATTTCGTACGTACGGCAAGTCAACACAACTACAGTGTGAGGGATCTGAACGCCCGGCTGTTTCTACCCGAACGTGATGAAGCCATCCGCGATCGACTCATCGAGACATGGGCACACGTCAAGGAACCCCGGGCCGTGGTGTTCTGCCGCACCGTCGAGCATGCCGAGCGCCTCGCCGGACTGCTCAACCAGGTCCCCCAGTGGAAGAACGTGAAGGCGGTCCACGCCGGCCTGGATCGCAGGGATCGACAGCTGCGACTCATGGCCTTCCGCCAGGGCGAGATCCCGATCATCACCGCTGTCGACATCCTCAACGAAGGGGTCGACATCCCGGACGTCAACATCCTGTGCTTCGCGCGCGTCACACACAGTCGACGCATCTTCGTCCAGCAGCTTGGCCGCGGACTGCGGCTCCGCGAGGGAAAGAGCTACGTCGAGACCCTGGACTTCGTCAGCGACATCAGGAGAGTAGCGGCGATCATGAGCCTTCGCGAGCAAGTCTCCGCGGACGAATTCGAAACGCTGCGACTGTCCCCGATGGGCACGCGTTTTGAGTTCACCGACGCCCGGGCCGAGAGCCTCATGCAAGAATGGATCAAGGACGCCGCGAGCCTGGAGACCGCCCTCGACGAGCACCGTCTCCAATTCCCCGATCCCGAATCGTTGCTTGGGCAGGCATGAGCGATATCCCGGAAACGGTCCGCCGCGCGGTAATCAGAGACATCTACCGCAAAGCGGATGAACTCGGCTGGGACGGCCTCAGCGCGATAGATCGCACTGCTTGGTACAACCGCTGGGTTGATGACGAGAAGTTGGGCGGCGTTCTGACCCGCTACATGCCCCGCGAGCGTGCCCGCATGTGGATCAAGGACGTGCCAATGAAGCATTACAACCGGGCCCGCAGCGGGATCGGACCGTACGCGGACCTGGTGGGCACCCCGCTCCCGAGCGCGTACGACATAGCCCGGATTGCCCTGGGGGAGGACTGGACGGTGCTGGGTGGAACCTTGCGTGAGAAGCCGAACCGGTGCCAAGTGACCGACGGCCACCGCCAAATGCTGATGATCTGGGGTAACCCGCGAAACCTGAAGAGCCTGGTATGGGCTGGCCTCAATGCGCGCGTCGACGGGCTACCGTCCCCCGTCGTGGTCATTAACCTGCTGCAGGGGGAACGCCTCACCGAGAGCGAGCGACGGCGTCATCAGAAGGTTTGCGAGCTAGCCGGCCTCGATGTGCGGGTGATCACCACCCGGGCACCCCGGACAACGTCCGCGGACCGAGAGAGACCAACGCTGCGGCTGCCAGACGGCTAAGCTCACTCACGATCCTTGGAGGTGCGGCCGTGCGTGATCCCGCGGTGACCAGTCGCATCATGGCTGCCGTGCCGAGTCGGAACACCAGGCCGGAGGTCGCGCTCAGGAGGGCACTGTGGCGTCGCGGCCTGCGCTATCGTGTCCGCACCACGCTCCCGGGCAAGCCTGACATCACGTTCCCCGGGGCGAGGCTGGCGGTGTTCGTGGACGGCGACTTCTGGCACGGCAACGCCTGGCGAATCAGAGGGCTGCCCAGCTTCGAAGCGCAGTTCGACCGCATGAACAATCCGGACTTCTGGCGCGCTAAACTACGCAGGAACATGACACGCGATGCCGAGGTGAATTCCGCGCTCGCTCAGGCTGGTTGGACGGTCTACCGAGTCTTCGAGTCGCGGCTGAAACGAGACCTCGACGAAGTCGTGGAGGAAATCTTCCAGCGAGTCCGCGCCGGGCCGCCGCGGTGACGAATCATCGGACAGTCATTATCCGGCCTCAATCAAGCCATGACAAGGAGTCTATATGCCACGGTCGGTAGAATTGTTCGCTGGCGGTGGCGGCATGGCCATAGGCATGTTCAACGCGGGTTTCGAGCACGAGCAATTGATTGAGAGAGACCCGCGGGCGTGCCACATTTTGCGAACGAATGCGGACCGTTCTCCGGATCTGTGGAAACGGGAAAACGTTCGGGAGGCAGACGTGCGTGCGTGGCTAAAGGAGGTTCCCAGTCTCGGGTTGGAAGGCATCGATCTAGTAGCCGGCGGCCCTCCCTGTCAACCTTTCTCGATCAGTGGAGCCCATGCGGGCGAGAACGATGAAAGGAATATGTTCCCGGCTTCTGTAGAAGCCGTGCGTATCCTCAGACCCAAATGCTTTGTTTTTGAGAATGTACCCGGACTGCTGCGCCCCTCTTTCAAACCCTACTACGACTACATAGCTGACTGGCTGACCAAGCCGTCCGTCAAGCCAAGGAATCAGGACGAGGATTGGACAGCCCACCACGATCGCATCCTCAAGACGAAACGACCTGGGCTTTCCTATAGAGTCCACCAGCAGGTGATCGACGCCGCCGATATCGGCGTGCCTCAGTCGCGTAAACGTGTCTTTCTGGTTGGCATTAGAGCGGATCTACCCGGTGTGGACCGTTGGTCTGCCGTGCAACCAACACACACTAAAGACCAGTTGCTTCGTGAGCAATGGATCACAGAAGCGTACTGGCAGCGACACGAGATCAAGAAGCCGGAGATTCCGGAACAGTATCGATCCCGCGTCGAGCTATTGCGTAGCACGGGCGATTGGGCAGACAAGGAAGTCGCCTGGCGTACAACTCGGGACGCAATTTCCGATCTGCCGTCGCCGAAAGATGATGTCGACATCCCCACCGTCCTAAACCATCGGGGTATCCCTGGAGCACGGGTCTACGCCCGCCATCGCGGCGGATGGATTGACTGGCCCGCCAAGACGCTCAAAGCCGGTGTCCACGGTGTCGCAGGTGGCGAAGCCATGATCCGCTTCCACGACGGCTCCGTCCGCTACCTCACAGTGCGGGAGTCCGCGCGAATCCAAACCTTCCCGGATGGCTACGAGATTCCCGGCACCAGGACAGCGGCCATGCGCGCCCTCGGAAACGCGGTAGCGGTTGAGGTCGCGGCAGAGATCGGCCGACGCCTCCGGGTGGTACTCGACGACGAAGCGCCAGAGCGGCAGCCGTGATTCAGCCCGCCGCCGTAGCCAGCATCGGCTAGCGGCTGACGGGAGAGGTCCACGGTTCCGAGGCTGGGCCGCAGCGAGGGCGCCGGTCACTCGCATCGTGTGTGCCCTATCTGTGCACATGTCTAAGACCAAGGGCCCTCCGGATCCGTGCCTGACTAGCCTCCCGACGCCTCAGGCCGCAACCGACACCCAGCCGAAGGAGCGCTTCACGACGGCCTATCGCGCCCAACTTGGCTGCCATGCACGCGGCCTGCGTGTACTCACGCCTGGACCGGCTGCTGACCACCACCTCTCGCCTGTTGAACTTCTTCACAAGACGTACACCTTTGGCGATACGGTGATGGCATGCCCTCGGTGACTCATCCCTTCAAGAACGGCGACCACATGACGCTGAGTCAAGGGTGGCAAGAAGATGTGCCAGTGGACGGCACTGTTGAGCTGCCTCCCGACCGGCGCGCTCTCGATGGCCTCGGACGGAACCACTCGTTGCGCACGGCCCTCGCAGACCTGGTGGACAACTCGATCGACGCCGAAGCGAGCCACGTCCTGATTCGGTTCGTCCGCAAGCACGGACGGCTACGCGGGCTGTACGTGGTGGACAACGGCAAGGGCATGACCGCCGAAGCCATCAACGTGGCCATGACCCTCGGTGGACGTCGAGAGTATGCCGAGAAGGACCTTGGAAGCTTTGGGATCGGGCTCAAGGCAGCGTCGTTCAGCAACGCGAAGCTCGTCACCGTCCTGTCATCCGCAGCGGGGCATGCTCCGGTGGGCCGGCGCATGGAGGCCGATCCCAATAAGCGTGGTTTCCACTGCGACGTCGTCGCCGAGGCGTTCGCCAAGTCGGAGCTGTCCCGCCGGTGGGGCATTCCCTGGTCCGGGACGGGAACAGTCGTACGTTGGGACGAAGTCTTCGGCTTCCCAGCCACGGACGACCCCACCCGTGTCGAGGAGTTCATCAGCCGGTCAATGACAGAGATCATCAACCATCTGGGGCTGATCCTCCATCGCATCATCAAGAAGGGTCTCATCGAGATCAATCTGGACGTTGAAGACGTCGACCAGGACCTGGTAGGTCCTCGCTCGCGCGTGGACGCAATCGATCCCTTCGGCTACGCCAGACCGGGCAAGGCGGGGTACCCGAAGGATCTAGTCGCCCGGCAGGGTGACCTGCAGGTAGTTTTCAAGTGTCATATCTGGCCGCCACGGTCGCGAATGCTGGAGTTCAACCTCGTGACGGGGGCAGAGAAGCACCAAGGACTGTTCTTCTACCGGCGCGGGAGACTCCTTCAGGCAGGTGGGAGCTGGGACGGGGTCAGTGTCTCGGCCCGAGAACGGCAGCTGGCCCGTGTCGAGGTGGACATCGATGGGCTGTCGCCCAGGCTGCTTGCTATGAATCCAGAGAAGTCGCGTGTCCAAGTTGGACCGGACTTCGCCTCGTTGGCGGCGTGCGCGATAGCTAAGGACGGAACAACGTTTGCCGACTATCTGGCGGACGCAGAAGAGCGGTTCAGGGAGTCACGCAAGCGACGGCGGGCACGCAAGTCAATGATCCCGCCAGGCAAAGGCTTCGCGCCACAGCTTAAGCGCGCGATCCGCGATGAGATACCGATGCAAGACCACCAGGTGCCCATCACGATGCGGTGGACACGGTTCGATCGTGCAAACAGGGATGACTTCTTTCGCGTCGACCGAGCCGACCGCGTGTTGTGGCTAAACGAGCGCTTCAGGCCGCTGGCAAAGAGTGGCCGCCGTGGTTCAAACGATGCTGCGCTGCTGAAGTCCCTGCTGTACCTCCTCCTGGAACAGGCCTTCACTGGCGAATATCTCGGGGTTCGCGACCGAGACAACATCGAGCTGTGGCAGGAGATCTTGAGTATGGCGGCGAAGGTGGACGTGGGTGAGTGACAACCGCCATCTAGATCCGGAGAACTTCGCGGAGGCCGTGTCCATCGGAGTTCCCTTCGAATACCCGATTGTGGGCAACCCGAGACTGAGCGTCTTCATCAACCCCAGTCGCCACGAGATCGGGCTGCGGGCGCCGCGGGCCTCGCAAGAGGGGAAGATCGAAACAGGCCTGCCACACATTCGGTGTCGGTCGGTCCTGCTCGCCGGCAGGCAGCACGTCGAGGTAGTCGTCGATCATCCAGACATGTTCGCCGAAGGCTACGCGATCCTTTGCCTCGTGGCCGATCGGATCCAGCTCGCAGGTCGCAGCGTCTCAGCAGCCGTCACAGAGACCATCCGCTCACTCGGGCAACTGCTTCGCGGTCATGGGGCACTCTCGCCCGAGCGCGAGGTCGGCTTGTTCGGCGAATTAGTGACACTCAGGTCCCTGATCGGCTGCCTCAGCCCCGAAGACGCTGTGGGCGGATGGCTCGGGCCCGTCGCCGAGGAGCACGATTTCAGCCTGCGAGAGATCGATCTTGAGGCAAAGTCCACTCTCTCGGAGAATCGCGAGCATTGGATCTCTAGCCTCACGCAGCTGATGCCGACGGTGGGCAAGCCCTTGTGGCTGGTCTCGCATCAATTCACCGCTGCCGGGCCCGGCCAAGGCAAAACGCTGGCCGAGCTCGTCGCAGAGGTGCGAGCGGCGCTGGGCAGCACCGTCTTGGCAGACTTCGATCACCGCCTGACAGCAGCTGGTTGGGGCGGAGCTCCGGTGAAGGACAGCGGACGACGCTTCCGCTCACGAACCTCACCGGTTCTCTATCTGGTCGACGAGACCTTTCCGCGCCTCACTCCGACGAGCTTGGCCGGTGCTGGCGTCCATATGTCCTCCATCACCGAGGTTCGCTACCGGCTCGACCTCTCAGCAGTGCCGCACAATCACCATGCACCTTCGTACCTACGATCGGCCCTGGCCTCCGGAGGAACCGTATGAATCTTGTCGATGCCTATCTCGGGGCCTTGAAAATGATGGAAAGCACTGGGCCCCGTCCGCTACGTCAGGCGGCCGTCTTCATTGCCGCAAATCCCGCTCTGGTGGGAGAGGCCGAGCTGCGCAGCCACTTGACGGCGGCCGATCCGAACGACGAGTTGCGTCGCGCGCTGAGTCTGCGGCTGGCCACATTTGACCACCAGGCCGAGGACGCTGCCTGGACGGAGGACACCGCCCCCAACACGCGCGAGCGCCGCGAAGTGGTGCTACGCATGCTCGAAGTCGAGGAGGCGACCGCAGCGCTGCTGGGTGAACTCATCCCCATTGCCAACCTCGACGAGCCCATCGTCATCGCCGACGAGTGGACGCCCTGGTACACGGAGAGCATCAAACGTAGCCGCGACTTCTACTGGCAGCACTACTCCGAGTCCCTTCAGGCCGCCCCGCATTTGGACCCGAGGGCAATCACGGCACTGGACAAGGCCACGGATCGGGTTGTGGAAAGGCTGGCGGATCCGACCGCAGCCGAGGCCTATCAGGCCAAGGGCCTCGTGGTGGGCTACGTTCAAAGCGGCAAGACCGCCAACTTCACCGGCGTCATCGCCAAGGCCATCGATGCCGGCTACCGACTGATCATCGTCCTCAGCGGAACCACAGACCTGCTTCGGACGCAGACACAGCGCCGCCTGGACATGGAACTCGTCGGTCAGGAGAACCTCCTTCGAGGCGTCAAACCGGACGACGACGCGGCCCTGGACGCCACGGACTACGTCAGGGACGATCCGGACTGGGACCGCTTCGTCCGACACGGCCTGCAACCATCAGACGGGGGTGGTTCGGACCTCTATCGGCTGACGAAGAAGTCCTTCGACTACAAGAGCTTGGAACTCGGCATCTCCGCGCTGGACTTCATTAAGCGGGAGCGACACCTGCCCTTCTTCCATCGGGCAAATCTCTTCGCCGGAGATACACGCCTGTTGGTGGTGAAGAAGAACAGTACAGTCCTCAAGAAACTCGTAGCGGATCTTAACAAGATCACGACGCGCCTCGAAGAGGTACCCACCTTGATCATTGATGATGAGTCTGATCAGGCTTCCGTCAACACCAGTAGGCCTAAGCCGCTCTCCGCCGAGGCAAAGAAGAGGCGCTCCGCGATCAACCGTCACATAGCGGACCTACTGAGGATGCTACCTAGGGCGCAGTACGTCGGATACACGGCGACTCCTTTCGCCAACGTATTCATCGACCCGAACGACGCCGAGGACATCTTCCCCAAGAACTTCCTAATCGCCTTGCCTCCAGGCCCGGGCTACATGGGTGCGCGTGACTTCCACGATCTGAACCTCGGCATCCCTCTCGACGAGCGCACCAAGGAGAACTCGGCCGAGAAGGCACATGTACACATCGTCAACGAAGACGAGAACAAGCAGGATTCGGATCTCCAACGTGCGCTTGACACTTTCGTCCTCACCGGTGCGGTGAAGCTCTATCGTGAGAGTCTCGGTTGCGGCACTTTCCGCCATCACACCATGCTCTATCACGTAGCGATGCAGAAGGATGCCCACCGCGAACAGCGTGCAAAAGTCAAGGAGATGTGGGACCGTTCCGGATATCGGTCTGCCTCGTGCTTCGAACGGCTGCGTAACCTTTACGAAGAGGACATCCTGCCGGTTACGAGACGTCCGGACGGTGGTGCAGCGCCGTCGACATTCGACGAGCTCGTCCCATTCATCGGCGACACGGTTAACCGTATCGGGCAAACCGGCCATCCAGTCCTTGTAGTCAACAGCGACAAGATCGAGGGAGAGGAGCTCGACTTCGCGACAACTCCGCACGTCTGGAGGGTCCTCGTGGGAGGCAACAAGCTGGCTCGCGGTTTCACAGTCGAGGGTCTGACTGTCTCCTTCTATCTGCGGCGATCCCGGCAGGCCGACACCATGATGCAAATGGGTCGTTGGTTCGGGTATCGCGCCGGCTACCGCGACCTGGTGCGCTTGTGTACCACGCAAGCGCTGTACGACGAATTTGAGGACATCTGCCAGGACGAGGAGTTCTTCCGCGACGAACTACGCCAATATGCTCCGTTCGGAGCTGACGGCAGACCGCAGATTACGCCGAGCCAGATTCCACCGCTCGTCGCCCAGCACCACCCGAAGATCAAGCCGACGGCCGCGAACAAGATGTACAACGCACGGGTGGAGCAACGGCGAACGCCGATGAAGGAACCGAGCAGTGGCTACCCCCTCATCTCCGACGGCACGTCGCTCGAGCGGAACACCAAGGCTTTCTCGCCGCTTCTCTCGTCCGCAGTTGCCCACCCGGAGGTGTGCGACCTGGACGGTCGCCCCGTCAACGTCCTCAGCACTCAGATATCCAACGAGGACTTGGTCTCGATCCTCGGCCAACTTCACTGGGCGAAGGAGGACTCGTTCCGCCCCGACCTCAACTACCTTCGCCAGGCAACACCCGACATGATCACGGACTGGCATGTCGTTCTGCCCCAACTCAAGGGGCAGGACGCCCAGGTGAGCATCGATGGCGTCGGACCGCTTAGCGTCCACCGTCGCCGAGTCATCAATGGAAAGCTCCAAGCGAAGTCACAGCCAGCCGACCGATCCCTCGTCCAGCCAATCGCGAACCTCCCAGGGTCCAGCCGAGGCGGCATGCTGCTCTACCCCATGGTGCCCAAGGACGCGGCCGTGCAGGGCGAGCTGTCTGCGGGCGACGTGGTCATGGCCTTTACGCTCTTCCTCCCTCAGGCCTCGGGAGCAACGGACGGGAAGCTCATCACCTGGAGCACCAAGGATTCCTCGCTTCCTGGCTACGCTCTCGTCTCCGTGTGAGGCAACAGTCCTGGACAAGACGTCATGAAGAGTCTGTAGGCCTCGGCGAGACCACAAGCACCGCTTGCCTAGGCCTACAGAGGCGCATGCTCGGCACCCCACCTAGGTGTATCCCTGCCAGCGATACGGGTTGCCTAGTGGCGATCTGTGCGGTCATGCACAGCCGTGGACCATCCGTGGACTGGGAATCACCCGGCGGTGCTGCGGAGACCCCTGACCTACGGGAATCCTGAACAACGCAGGGCCCTCCGGAGCCGTGCATCTTGCGACATGTCCCCATGGACCGTCGGCTTCGGTGGTTCGGTAGGCGGCGCCATTCAAGGGCCGCAAGACTGTCCCGGTTGCGACAGACGACAGGACGGGCCGATGACCAGCTACCAGATCAAGGGCATCAAGCAAGGCGAAGGCACATGTGGCAAGTGTGGATCCCCATTGAAGCAGGCCATCATCTTGGCACCGTTGGACCTGGGCGGAACCCCTGAGAGGCATCCCTTCTACGTCGGGGCGGACTGTGCCGCGAAGCTGACCAGGTTGAGTCAGGCCACTGTGCGTTTGAAGGCTGTAAGGGCCGAGGAGGTGCGGCAAGCGGAGTTGCAGGTCCTGCGACGGCGAGAGGCGTACCGAAGGCGCTGGGAACAACGGGAACGCGAGTGGCTGCAGGACACGTACGGCGTGGAAGACATGCGTGCCGCCTCCGAAAAGAGTGGCAAGGACTGGCTGACGGTGTTCAACGAGTTTCGTGCCTGGCTCGACCAAGTCGATGGCATGAAGGAGGACCCAGCACGGTGAGCTTGCGCTGTACAGCAGTGAAGTACAGCAACCGCCGCGACCGCAGCCGGCCAACGCCGCCCGCCAGCGGACGTCTGACCAGCCGGGCAGACCTCAGCAACCGCCCCGCCCGTAGTTCGCATCGAGGGGTGACAAACGCTTCGGTCACCCAGTTACGCTCCCAAAAACGCAACCAGCGCTATGCAAATGGCGTTCAAGCCAATGCCAGCAATAGCTGTGAAAGTGTAACCTCGCACCCTCTTCCCGTCGTACACATGTGGATCAAGACTCAACACGTAAGCATCAACCGCCAACACAAGGAGGCAAATTCCGAGAACTAGGACCGCGGCAAGGGCAGGCGACCAATCACTAGGGATGGCAAGGATTACACCCACGGCCGTTAATATAACTGCAGGAACTATTTGGGCCGCATCAATCACAAACGACAAATAACTCTTGATGGAGGGGTCGGAGCGGTGAGCAGGGATCACGACGCTGGCCGCATCGGGCATGCGTTGATCACTCTCGCTGATGGATTTGAAAACAGCCGCTTGCGCTTTCTTTTCGATGAGGGGATTGAAAAGGTACATTATTATGGCCGCACCGAAAGGGATGTAGTCATCCATGGGGGATTCCTCGTCACATCCACGCCGATCAGGGTATCCGGCAATCAATGCGTATCACAGTCTCCTTGTCGGATTCATAGCGCGGCAAATATCTAGCGTATCCATTGCGGGGAGTGATGGTGATCTTTTCAAGAAACAACTCCTCGTCTGCTCCAGCACCCACTGCGACAACGGGGGCTATCACTTTAAACCCCGACCCCCTCTCTGGAATTTTAACCGTACCTTCAAACTTGACCCCACGCCTCGAACCCTTAAGGTAGCGGGCGTTTCCTTGCCGGCAACGGAACACTACCTTCACCTCGTATGCATGATCCATGTGGTTATGAAATACCACATAGTGATAGCACACGGTAGCTCCGATGCTGCACTCAGGGCTTGCGGCAACATAAGTTTCACCGGAAAACCAACCCGGGAGACCTCTAATCGACCTCAAGCATTTGCATCCCTTTCGAGGCTTTTGCAGGGCTGCTGGTTGTTGCCCCGATCCAGTCATGAGCTAGACCTCCCAGACTAGTCGGCGACCGGCACTCTCAGGACATCTCACCCAATACTGCGTTCACTTCTTCGACCACGCGCGGTGTGGCTGTCTTTTGAATCCATGAGTTAATGTGGCGCAGATACATCTGACGCCCGCTAATTGCAACCAGCGTTACGCGACCGAAAGATTCTATTGGAGGAAAAACCTGAAACGCCACAGAGGAGCCATCCCTTTGAAAGCGAATGAAATCACAATACTCATCCAAGTAGTCTGCTGGAAATTTCTTGGCCCATCTGATCGTGTCTTCGGTAGGTCCCTCATGCCTATCGTCTCCTACGGCAACCATGGCGACCCCTGGCATTCTTTTTCCCAGGTCTAGGAATTCATCAGCTGAGCATCTCGCGGTCCAGCTGAAGACATCGATATCCCCTCTTGGGTCCACACTCAGAAAATCACGGGCCGACATTTCCAAGTGAAATATCGATCCATCTGCCGTCTTGGTTTCATGAGTGTCGTAAGCCATGGGCGCTCTCTCGAAAGTGGAGACCTTTCCAGCCTAGCGGCGTGCTGCGCTGTTCGCCTCCTGACCGCGGACCCTAGCCTTTGGATACGCGCCCACACACTCAAGACAGGGCAAAGCCCTTGTGCCAGGCTATGCAGTCGGCACCTGGGGTTCTTCAGGCGTTCCCAGCTGGCGTCACCCAGCCGACGCCAGAGAACGTGCCCATCACCAGCCAGCAGCCCTCTTGCTCGAGTGAGCGCCGAGTCCGTGGGCGCTTCCGCGGACCATCTGTGAACGAACATCTGTGCACCAGCAAGTCACGGCCCTGTGAACTGCGGATACCTCAGAGACAGAAGGGCCCTCCGGCTGTGTGCGCAAGTTTGTATCCGACCCGGGGCGCCGGTGCCCAGAACGAGCGGAAGCGCCTCGGACCTTGACCGATGTCCAGATGAAGGCCCCACGCACAACCTCGCATGCGTGTGGGGAGTTCGATCCGATGCCTGGGACGAGTTCACCCTCCAAGCTCGGGGAGGTTCTGCCAGACCCTCTTGAAGAGTATCCGCGCTTTCAGAGATGACTCGGGGATCCGCAGCAATTCCTGCGTCATGAGGTTTTTAACCCATCGAGTCCCATCTGCATCCTCAAAGAGCACGGCAAGCCCCACGCGATTCGCCTTGGGCCAGCTCAGCGTGTCTGACTCCTTCGGCAGTAGGAACGCTGTCGGGAAATGGTAGTTCCTAGATCGCCCTAAACTCTGGGTCAGCATCCGGATATCCGTAAACGGCCTGTCGGACGCGTTGTGCGCAGTAAGCGTCCATTGATCACCGTTGCCTCGTAGGTTGAAGACTAGTTTGCGTGCTTCGGCTTTCTCCTCTTTGCGTCGATCGCGCAGAAGGATGTAGAAGCCCAGCATCAGCGATCCGCTGGTGAGGATGGCGCTGCACCAGGCCGGGACGTTCCCCCAGTCGACTCCGCTCATGTGGAGACTTTGCCAGAAGGGGAGGACTGGCGACGGTTGTACGGGCAGAACTGGTTCAGCGTCAGGTATCTTCGTTGACCGTCATCAGCTTGGGGTAGCTGCGTAACCAGCTGAGCAGAGTGGCCGGTCTGGCTCCCTGCGACCGATCCACATAGAGCTACGGACCAGCAGCCACCACCTAAAGTCCCAGCTGCGGGGCCTCTATTGAGGAGCTCGCAGCTGGGATGTCAGACCCCCCGGTTACGCTCCAAAGCGTGGATGAACTCTTGAGCGAGGTCCTTGACCTACAGCAGGTGTGGCAGGCTCAGAACACCGACCCGATGAAGCGCCGCGGCGTTGTCATCCGTACCGAGATGCCCAACTGGCTGCGAGAGCACCGCGAGGCCCTCTCCGTCGCCATGAATGTGCCTATCGACGACGTGGGCATCGAGGGCCGTGATGGCACAGGCCTGAAGACCGAGGTCGCGTGGACCCGCCTGTACTCCCAAAGCCGTTCGGCCAGCGCCACTACCGGGTGGTACATCGTCTATCTGTTCAGCGCATCCGGTGAGCGGGTCTACCTGTCGCTCAACCAAGGAACCACACAGTGGACTGGTGGGGACTTCAAGCCCCGGAAGCCAGCCGACCTGCAGAGCCGTGTCGACTGGGCCCGTCCCATCATCAGCCAACAGGACAGCAAGCGTCCGGACTTGCTGACGGACATCCACTTGGACGGTCGTACCCCGCTGGGCAAGGGCTACGAACTAGGCAACGTCATAGCAATCGAGTACCAGCGACACGCACTGCCCGGCCCAGATGTTCTCCGCGAAGACCTGCTGTTCATGGCGACCCTCCTAGGGCAGCTGTATAAGGCCGCGGACGCAACCCCGTACATCCCCGGCGACGTGCCCATCGAGGTCCGAGAGGCTACGCAGAGCGCCGCGACGACGGCCAACCGAAGGAGTGCACGCCGGGCCGGCCAAGGGTTTCTCCTCACAGCCGCAGAGCGAAGCGCCATCGAGAAGCGCAGCGTCTTGCTCGCGACGGAGCACTTCGAGGCCCAAGGGTGGTCGGTCAAGGACGTCGGGGCCACCAAGTCGTACGACTTGCTTCTCTCCCGCGGCGACGAACGTCTCCATGCTGAGGTCAAGGGGACAACGTCCGAAGGAACCCAAGTCATTCTGACGCGGGCCGAGGTCGAGCGACAACGCGAGCTCGCACCACACAACGCCCTCGTTGTAGTCCACTCGATCCAGTTGGATCGAACCATGCAACCTCCGGCGGCGACCGGCGGCACCCTCCACTGCATCTCACCGTGGACCATCGAGGAGGACAGCTTGACCGTGATCTCCTACATCCACCAGACCGGCCTGTAGATCGCGGCGTTGTCGTGAGCGCAACCTCCCGCCAGCCGTGTCGAATGTGTGTCGAAGCGGGCACGGCTGGCGATCTGGCCTCCGGAAAGGCCCAGTTCACGCGACAGGAGCGGTCGGAGAAGCCACACGCCTTCTAAGCACTCGGCCGTTGATGCGGCAGCCCAGGCGGCGGAGGAAGTTTTCCCCCACATGGCTGCTTGCTCCCCTCTGCCGGCGTCGACGGGAGCCATTCCGGGAGCCAACCAAGGCGTCTCACCGCGGACGAACGCGGACTGCCACGGACAGTTCCACCGTTCGCCAGCAGGTGAGACAGGGCTCCCCAACCACCCTCCCTGAGCTCTCGGTTAGTCCTGCCTTAAAGGGACCATAAGGATCTCCATCACCCGCCTCCAGCAGGCGATTTCACGGTTTCTTGGGGCTAGCTTCTGATCAGCCCCCACGGGATCCCCCCGGGATTCACCCCAGTGACCGTTACGAGGAGCTCCCCCATGCCCGCACGCCGCAAGGCCGCCGCCGTCGCCACCCTCGGCCTGGCCCCCCTCGCTCTGACCGCGCTCGCCGCCGCACCCGCATCCGCGCACGGCTCGATGGGCGACCCGGTCAGCCGGGTCTCGCAGTGCTACGCCGAGGGCCCCGAGAGCCCCCGGTCGGACGCCTGCAAGGCGGCGGTCGCGGCCGGCGGCACCCAGGCGCTCTACGACTGGAACGGCATACGCATCGGCGACGCGAACGGCCGCCACCAGGAGCTGATCCCCGACGGCAAGCTGTGCAGCGCGAACAACGACGAGTTCAAGGGCCTCGACCTGGCCCGCGCCGACTGGCCCGCGACCGCCGTGAGCAGCGGCTCGTACACCTTCAAGTACCGCGTGACCGCCCCGCACAAGGGCACCTTCAAGGTGTATGTCACCAAGCCGGGTTACGACCCGTCCCAGCCGCTCGCCTGGGACGACCTGGACCTGGCCGACCCGGTGGCGACGGCCACCGACCCGGCTCCCGTGGGCGGCTTCTACACGTTCTCCGGCACGCTCCCCGAGCGTTCCGGCAAGCATCTGCTGTACGCCGTCTGGCAGCGCTCGGACAGCCCGGAGGCGTTCTACTCCTGCTCGGACGTCACCTTCGGCGGCGGCAGCGGCGAGCAGAGCGGCACGGAGAACGCCGGCGGCACCGACGCCTCCCCGGCGCCCACCGCGTCCGCCCCCTCCGAGGAGCAGATCGACGCCGGTACCGACAAGTCGACCGTCGAGAACCACGGCCACGGCGACAACGACGCCGACACGTCCGCGGAGCCGGTCGCGGCGGCCAACCAGCCCAAGGCCGCCGGTGCCACCGAGAACCTCGCCGAGACCGGCGGCGACAGCAGTACGCCGTACATCGCCGTCACCGGCGCGGCCGCGCTGGCGCTCGGCTCGGCGGCCCTGTTCGCGTCGGTACGACGGCGGGCGGTGGGCGGCCGGGCCGGCCGCTGAACCGGACTCCGGGGCCTGACCGGCGGCTCAGGCCGGTCAGGCCCCGGCGATGGCTGGGTGCGCGTCAACTGAACACCGACGCGCAGGTGGTGGGCTTCGCCCGCGCAGGATCCAGGGAGTTGGCCACCTCATGGAAGGCGATCCGGTCGAACAGCCCGATCGCCAGGTGCTCGGAGAGGTCGACCGGGCACAGGTCCTGGAGCAGGACGTTGCGCACGTTCGCCCCCTCCAGATACTGGCTGCGGTACGGCGTGGCCACCTGGTCGTACTTGGTGGCGATGACCGTGTACCGGACGCCGGGCACGGTGTCACCGCCCTCGTTGAGCTTGGTGAGGAAGGCGGAACCGGGGATCTGGTCGGCGAGGCCGGGGGTCGCGGTGGAGAGCAGGTCCTCGGCGCCCGGGAAGTACGGCAGCAGATGGGTGAGCCCACTGAGGGTGGCCCCGTGGTTGTCGGGCGCGAGGCCGATGAGGGCGTTCACCTCGGCTGCTCCGCCGAGGAACTTCAGGTAGTGGCGGGGCATCATGCCGCCCTGCGAGTGACCGACGAGGTCGGCCTCGGCGGCGCCGGTCGCGGCGAGCACCTTGTCGACGAACGCGTCGAGTTGCTCTGCCGACTTGTCGATCGGACCGAGACCGTGGAAGAACGGGACGCCCGGCAGTTGGCCGTAGTCGAGCGAGAAGACGCAGTAGCCGCGCCGGGTCAGATACGGGGCGAGGCCCAGCCAGTTGTCGACGGAGTTGCCGAAGGTGCCGTGCACCAGGACGACGGGGCGGGGGTGGGCGGCGGACGGCTTGCAGGAGTAGTCGTTCCAGCCACTGTCCGAGGTCACAGTGGCGTCGGCCGCGTGAGCGGCGGTGGCGGCGGGGAGGGTGGCGACCACGGCGGTCAGCAGCAGCGCGGCCGCCGATCTGAGCACTCGTTTCCAGGGCAGCATCGGGTGATCTCCTTGCGGCTCAAGGGGAGGTGCGATGGCCTTACGCCCTGTGATCCGGATCACGAGGATGCTGTTCACTTGTCAAGTTACGGACGAGTAGTTCAAGTGGGAAGTTACGCGTCAGTAAAAACTTCCAGTGATAACCAGTCACCAGGAGGGGCGCAGGGGGCCGTTGGGCGCGAGATGCAGCAACTGGCGGTGCAATGCGCGGACTTCAGCCTCCCCCACCAGCCCACTCCACTCCCGCACGACGTCCGCAGCCGCCTCCTCCGCAGCCCGCGCACAGGCCACCCGCACTCAGTCAGCACGACGAGCCGGACATGTCTGGGCCACCACCTCCATCGGCCTGGAGGCAGAGCCGGCCGACGGCACGCGCATCGTGCCGCCGTGGGCCAACTGAACTGCTGATCGAGGGGAGTTACACCACCGACGACCCCGGAATCACCGCCCCGGCCCGATCCCTGTTTGGCGACGGTACCTGCGGATGTCGTTGCAGAGCGGGTGCATAGGATCGCCGGCATGGCACTGCGACCTGTTCAGGTGAACATAAAGGCTCTTGACGGCTCGGCGGTCGGCCGGTTCTGGGCGGAGGCGCTCGGCTGGAGTGCTTACAGCCCCGGCGTGACCACCTACGTCGGACCCGCCGGCGGCCTCGTCTGGCCGGACCCGGTCTTCGTCTGCGTCGACGTCGTTCCCGTCCCGGAACCCAAGACGACAACAAAGAACCGTGTGCACCTCGATCTCGCCACCACCTCTGCGGCCCATCAGGCGGAATTGGTCGCGCGCCTGAAGGCTCTCGGTGCGACGCCCGCCCACGTGGGCCAGGGCAAAGTGCCGTGGACGGTCCTCGCCGACCCGGAGGGCAACGAGTTCTGCGTGCTGGAGCCCCGGGAGATCTACCGGGACACCGGGCCGATCGCCGCGGTGGTGGTCGACTGCGCGGATCCGCGGGCCATGGCCCGGTTCTGGGGTGAGGCGATGGACTGGACCCTGCACGAGGTGACCGACGACCATGCGGTGTTGCGCTCCGCCAAGGGTGTCGGCCCGTATCTCGAGTTCCTCCGCACGCCCGGCGTGAAGACCGTGCCGGACCGCGTCCATCTTGACCTGCTGCCGTACCCCGGTGACGACAAGGCAGCGGAGGTGGCCCGGCTGCGGGCCCTCGGCGCCACCGACCTCGACCTCGGCCAGGGCGACGTCCCGTGGACGTGCCTGGCCGACCCGGAGGGCCACGAGTTCTGCGTCCTCGCCCCCTCCTGACGCGGAGCCTTGACGACACCCCGACAGGTGAGCCTTGGGTGCTCATGCGCCATGGCCCCGGGTGGGTCGGGCTGCGGCGTCTCGGCCGATTCGGGCGGCGAGAGCTTGCGTGCAGGGGGGCGAGATCAGCACGCTCGCCGACCACGACACTCGGCTCGCCAGCTGAAGCGCAGGCTGGTCATCGACGGTGTCGTGCCATCGAAGGTTGGCCGGTCCAGGGACTGCCCTCGAAACGACGAGGCGATCCCGGGTGCGAGACTGAGCCCATGTTCGTTCAGCTCCTTGCGGCCATGGGTGTACTCGCTGTCCTGACCATGGTGCCCGGCCCGGACATGGCAGTGGTGACGAAGCGAGCCATCGCGTCCGGCTGGCAAGACGGCCTGCGCACGATCGGCGGCATCACAGCCGGACTGCTCATCTGGGGTGTGCTCACCGTGGTCGGCCTGGCCGCTGTTCTGGCGGCGTCCGCCACGGCCTACACGGTCGTCAAGCTGGCCGGTGCCGTCTACCTCGGCCTCCTGGGTGTGCAGGCACTGCTGCAGAGCCGGCGCAGCCGTTCGGCGAATGCGGGGGTGAGCGCCCCGTCCCCATCCGGCAACCCGTGGCGCACAGGACTGATCAGCAACGTGTTCAATCCGAAGATCGCCGTCTTCTACACGGGCTTGCTGCCCACGCTCGCGCCCTCTGGCTTCTCGCCGCATATGGGGATGGTCCTGCTGGTACTCATCCACGCGGCCCTCACTCTCGCCTGGCTCGGCAGCTACGTGCTGGTGCTGGCCAAGGCCCGCGCCTTCTTCGAGAAGCCTTCCGTACGACGCACCATGGACCGCATCACAGGTGTCGTCCTGATCGGGTTCGGGATCAAGGTCGCCGCCTCCCAACCCTGAACACCGCTGGAACCACGGCTCCGCCCCCCTTTTCCCGCCAGAGCAACCCACGGCCACTCGGACTCCGCGGCAAACGATCAAGGCGCGATGGCGCGGGACATGGACGCGAGGAAGAAGGAGGTCCGCGTCGGCGGTGCGCGTCAGTGTGCGAGTACGGAACACGACGTCTTGCGGGTCAGGCGCGACGGGCGGCTTGGGGGGCTTACCTCGATGCCCTTACGCGCGTGAGTGCGCACCGGATGCCCCGTTCCTCGGGGCGTGTGGCCGAGGGCTGCGGTGATCGCTGCGGTGACGACTATCAGGCGACGACAAGGAGCCGGTGAATCCGGCGGGGCGTTGTTCGTGCGGATGCCGGGGTTCGAGGCACGCCTTCAGTCAAGGCAGCGTGGTGTTGCCGGCACGTATGCGGTTCTCGATATGTCGACGATATGCGCCGGCTCGTAGCATCGGGACCATGCGTGTGTTGATCGTCGAGGACGAGCCCTATCTGGCAGAAGCCATCCGCGATGGTCTACGCCTGGAAGCGATCGCGGCCGACCTCGCAGGTGACGGGGAGACCGCTCTGGAACTGCTGAGCATCAACGCCTACGACATCGCCGTCCTCGACCGCGACGTCCCCGGACCGTCCGGTGACGAGATCGCCAAACGCATCGTCGCGTCCGGCAGCGGCATGCCGATCCTGATGCTCACTGCTGCCGACCGTCTCGACGACAAGGCCTCCGGGTTCGGACTCGGCGCCGACGACTACCTCACGAAGCCGTTCGAGCTGCAAGAACTCGCGCTCAGGCTCAAAGCACTCGACCGCAGGCGCGCGCACAACAGGCCGCCCGTGCGGGAGATCGCAGGTCTGCGGCTGGATCCGTTCCGCCGCGAGGTCCACCGCAACGGCCGCTACGTCGCGCTCACCCGGAAACAGTTCGCCGTGCTCGAAGTCCTCGTCGCTGCCGAAGGCGGTGTCGTCAGCGCCGAAGAGCTGCTGGAGCGGGCGTGGGACGAGAACGCCGACCCGTTCACCAACGCCGTGCGCATCACCGTCTCGGCACTGCGCAAACGCCTCGGCGAACCCTGGATCATCGCCACCGTGCCAGGCGTCGGTTACCGCATCGACACGCAACCAGAGGCCGGACACGAGGGAGGAGACCGTGGATAGGGCGCCTGGGTTGAGCGTTCGCTTCAAGCTCACCCTCAGCTACGCCGGATTCCTCATGCTTGCCGGCGCCCTACTGCTCGCGGCGGTGTGGATGTTCCTCCTGCGTTACGTCCCCGAGCGTGCGAAGCTCATCAACGCCGAGGACAACCCCACGAGTGGTGTTTTTCCCGTCCGGTCCAGCCTCCTGGACGTTTTCGCTCCGAGGGCAGCCGCAGTACTGGCGTTCCTGCTGGTGTTCGGCCTCGTGGGAGGGTGGATCCTCGCCGGGCGGATGCTCGCCCCGCTGACCCGGATCACGGGCGCCACACGCACTGCCGCGAACGGATCGCTCTCCCACCGGATCCGGCTACCGGGCCGCAAAGACGAGTTCCGCGAACTCGCCGACGCCTTCGACGGCATGCTCGAGCGGCTCGAAGCGCACATCGCCGAACAGCAGAGATTCGCAGCCAACGCCTCGCACGAGTTGCGCACCCCACTGGCGGTCTCGAAGGCACTTCTCGACGTGGCCCGCACCGATCCGGCACACGACGCCGGCGAAGTCATCGACCGCCTCCACGCCGTCAACACCCGAGCGATCGACCTCACTGAAGCACTGCTCCTGCTCAGCCGCGCCGACCAGCGGTCCTTCACCCGAGAACACGTCGACCTGTCCCTCCTGGCGGAAGAAGCCACCGAAACACTCCTTCCTCTCGCCGAGAAACGTGGCGTCACCGTCGAAACCTCCGGCGACATCACCCCCACCATCGGCTCACCCGCGCTCCTGCTGCAGCTGACCACGAACCTCGTGCACAACGCGATCGTCCACAACCTGCCCGAACAGGGCACCGTGTGGGTGAATACCAGCGTCCATCCCAGGGCTGTGGTGCTCACTGTCGAAAACACCGGCGAGAAGCTCACCACACAGCTGGTCTCGACACTCACCGAACCATTCCAGCGCGGCACCGCGCGCATACACACCGACCACGCAGGCGTCGGCCTCGGCCTGGCCATCGTCAAAACCATCACCCAGGCACACGACGGAACACTCACTCTCACCCCGCGCTCGGCCGGCGGGATCCGCATCACTGTGGAACTGCCCGCGATATCCCCGCACACCGACAGGTGACGAATATCGAATTCATTCGAACGTCTCCGGTAGCCAATGAACCCGGACATTCCGGGGCCTGGCGGCGGACCATGATCAATCTCAGCGTCAACCACGGTTCGACTGATCCCCGCGGCCGAGGTAGCGGTGCACCGAGGCCAGCGTACCGCGCGCGGCTCAGCGCCCCGGTACCGGGGCCGATCGAGGTCCGTCCGACGACGCTGTGGCCGTAGCGCGCCACCAGCGGCGCGACGCCAGCGCGGCCAGCCCGGCGCCGGCGGTGTTGAGCAGTACGTCGTCCACGGAGGACACCCGGTCCAGCCGCAGGACGTACTGCGCGGTCTCGACCAGGACCGAGCAGCCCGCCGCGAGCGCCAGGACCCGCGGTACCGACGCCAGCGCCGCGAACCGCAGCGGGGCGAGGAATCCCAGCGCCGCGAACACCAGCAGGTTGCCGACGACCTGACCCGTGTCCATCGCCAGCAGGTCCCGCAGCGGTACCAGGCTCACGACGGCGCCGGCCTCGTCGCCCGGCAGCATGATGATCCAGACCCACGGCATCGTCCCGTAGACGATGCCGACCTCGGCCAGCGACATCCGCCACGCCGACGTGACGCCTGCGGCCCTCCGACGGCGTGCCAGTGCCCACACCGTCGACGCGGCCAACGGCAGTACGGCCACCGTGATGAGTGCCACGCCGTTGAACGTACCGAAGAAGACGTGCCACCCCGGCCTGCGCAGCGGCATGGACAGCATCCTCAGCACCGTGCCGAACGGGCCGAACGCAGCGATCGCTGCACCGAGGATCGCCAGACCGGCGATCACGATCCTGCGCGTACGACGGGCTGGGGCTGACAGTGATGTGCTGTGGTCCATGCCCGCATTGAAGGCGGAGGACTGTATCGCGGGCGTATGCGTTTTTCGATGCGCCCGCGATACGACGCGGTCTTCCGCCCGCCGGAGAGAGGGAGTTGGGCCCCATCCCGGCTCCGGACGGCCCGGTGCAGTTCGGTCAGGTGCAGTTGCAGATCACGGCGGTTGGCGCCGAACGCGTCCGACGCGCCCCCGCCTGAGCAAGCCTTTGGGCGGTGCCGATGCCGAGGTCGTCCTCGGGGCCGAGCAGGACGGTGAGGCCGTCGGCGATGGGGGGCCCCCGCTCGAGCGTCTTCGAGAGTGGGGGACAGCGGAGCGGGGCACAGGGGGTCGACTCGTCGATGAAGGCACCGCCGCGCACCGGAGTACGGCGCCTTCCCCGTCGTACGGACGCGTCGGGCTCGGGCCCCTCCACCGCCAGGTTCACGCCGAACAGCAGACGGACGCCCGCATGCGGAAGTCCCGCCCCTCGCGCGCGGGGCGGGACTTCGCAGGAACGGAGTGAATCAGCCGATCTCGGTACCGGTCGCCGACAGGGCCTCCGTCACCGGCTGGAAGAAGGTCTCCCCGCCGGAGGTGCAGTCGCCGCTGCCGCCGGAGGTGAGGCCGACCGCGTTGCTGCCGGAGAACAGCGAGCCGCCGCTGTCACCGGGCTCGGCGCAGACGTCGGTCTGGATGAGGCCGTTGACGATGTCGCCGTTGCCGTAGTTCACGGTGGCGTCCAAACCGGTGACCGTGCCGGAGTGCACCTGCGTGGTCGAGCCGCTGCGGGTGACCTCCATGCCGACCGTGGCCTCGGCCGCGCCCGAGATCGCCTGCGTGGAACCGTCGTAGAGGTTGACCTCGCTCGGGTGGTCGACCTCGGCGGTGTACTTGACGAGGCCGTAGTCGTCACCCGGGAAGCTGGAGGCCTCGTTCTCGCCGATGACGTTGCCGGACGAGTCCGACCAGGTGGAGATCCCCTCGGTGCAGTGGCCCGCGGTGAGGAAGAACGGCTCCCCGCCCTTGACCACGTTGAAGCCGAGCGAGCAGCGCCCGCCGTCGCCGGTGATGGCGTCGCCGCCGGCGATGAAGGGCTTGAACTCGCCCTTGGTGCGCTGGAGTTCGGCCGTGCCGCCGAGCTCCTCGACAACCGCCGTCAGCTTCTTCCACTCGGCCGCGGAGACCGTGCGGTCGGCGGTCACGACGACCTTGTTGGTGGTCGGGTCGGTCACCCAGGAGGTGCCGGGGATGGTCGCGTCCTGCTTCAGGGTCGTACGGGCGCCCTTCAGTTCGGCGAGGGAGTTCTCGACGATTCTGGCCTTGGCGCCGGCCTGCTCGACCGTCTGTGCCGCGGCCTCGTCGAGCACGTTCACCACGAGGCTCTTGGCCTTCGCGTCGTAGTACGTTCCCGCCGCGTCCGCGCCGAGGTCACGGTCGAGCGTCGAGGCGAGCTTTCCGGCCGCCAGGGCCGACAGCGTCTTGAGCGCGGGCGCCTCCGGGGTCTCACTGGCGTTCGCACTCTGCAAGGTGACTCCCGCGGCGACCAGTGCGGCGATGCCCGCACCTGCCACGGCGGCCCGCCGCCTGGGTATGCGTCGGTGCTTCAACTCACGTCCTCCTGTGGGGGGTTGGTCCGGGAGGCTGTGGGGGCCTCACGGACCAGAAGGTGTGTGGACTGGGCGCCCACTATTCCGACACCCACAGGGAGCACACAAGGTCGACTTCAGGACGCGCGTACGACAACTGGCGTGCGCCCCATACGCCTTGTGCAACTTGAACGTCCACGGTCACGCCAGCGCGATTCGCAGTGCAAACACTACGCGCGAGTAACCGGTATGCATTGAGTGAGGTCTAGTCCTGTCCGAAACTCGACCCTTCAGGGAGTGGAACAAGGGCGAGCCCCCGCACACGAGTTGCGTGCGGGGGCTCGCTTGCCGCCGGCTGCGGATCAGGTCACACAGGTACCGATGACCGGCTGAACGTCAGTAGACGCTGACGCCGTAGGCGCTCAGGGCCTCCGTGACGGGCTGGAAGAAGGTCGTACCGCCGGAGCTGCAGTTGCCGCTGCCGCCGGAGGTCAGACCGTACGCGGTGCCGTTGCTGCCGTAGAGCGGGCCGCCGGAGTCGCCGGGCTCGGCGCAGACCGTGGTCTGGATCAGGCCGGAGACGATGTCGCCGCCGCCGTAGTTGACGGTGGCGTTGAGGGCGGTGACCCGGCCGCTGTGCGTGCCGGTGGTGGAACCGTCGCGGATGACGGTGGTGCCCACGCTCGGCGTGGCCGCGCGGGTGATGTCCACGCCGTTCGCGGTGCCGGGCCTGCTGACGGACCCGGAGTACCGCACGATGCCGTAGTCGTTGCCCGGGAAGCTGGAGCCGGTGGTCGAGCCGATGACCGTGGTGCGGCCGGAGTTGGAGTACCAGGTGCCGGCGCCGTCGGTGCAGTGACCGGCGGTCAGGAAGTACTGGGTGCCGCTGCTGTTCTGGACGTTGAAGCCGAGGGAGCAGCGCCAGCTACTCGCATAGATGGCGTCGCCGCCCTGGATCAGCTTGTTGAACTTGCCGGGGGTGCGCTTGATCGTCAGGGCGTCGGCGTCGGCGCCGGCCGCCTTCTTGATCTTCGCGATCTCGGCCGCGGAGACCGTGCTGTCGACGGTGAGCAGCACGCGGTTGGTCTTGCTGTCGACGGCCCAGGCGGTGCCCGGGACGTCGGCCTTGAGCACCGAGTTGCCGGCGCTCTTGAGCTCGGTGGCGCTGAACGTGGCGGTGTCGGACGCGTTCGCGCTGGGGATCGCGATCGCGGCGGCGGCCACAAGTCCGGTGGAAACGGCGATCAGCCGGGTCCGTCTCGTTATGCCGCTGCGGGGGGTGGTGCGCTTGATCCTCACTTTTCGTTCCTCCACATGGGAAGTAGGGGGCCCGCGTGGGGTCGGGGCCCGTGAGGCGCAGCCAGCGGCCGCGTGCCCGGATTCCGAACACGCCGTGCCCCTGACAAGCGCTGAGGGGGAGTATTCGGGGGCACGGCCGACGGGCGCAAGAGCGCCTTTCGGCCGTCAATCTTTGAACGAGTTACGGGAATTGGCCACCGCTGCCCCACCGTCGGAGCACAGCAACCGTTCAGCAGCCGTCGCAGGGGCAGCAGCAGTCGCAGCCGCTGCAGTTGCAGTCGCAGTCACGGCAGCAGCCCTCGCGCTTCTTGCGGGACCAGGGGCCCTCGTACTCTTCCGCGCAGCACAGCTTGCAGGTGCAGCACAGCAGCCAGAACATCCCGCAGCCGGCCCAGAACCCACGCCGTCCCTTCGGCGGCTGAGCGGCCGGCCCACCGCCGAACCCGCCGAAGTCACCACCGCCACCACCGCCGGGCGCTCCCCCGCCGCCCGCATAAGGGTTTCCGCCCGCATAAGGGTTTCCGCCCGCGTACGGGTTCCCGCCGGCGTACGGATTCTGCGGTGCCCCGTACGGCCCCTGCTGTGGCGGCTGGCCATAGGGCCCGGGCTGGTGGGACGCGCAGGCGGGCACCGTGCCGAACGCCCGGTCCACCGAGCGCCGCAGCTCGTGCACGAGCAGCAGGTGCGCCAGCCGGCCGTCCCTGAACTCCACCTCCCGCAGCGCCAGCCGCACCCCGTGCACGGCGTCGTCCGCGAGCCGCCGCGCCTCGGCGAGCGAGGTCCCCGTGGCCGTCAGTGGGTTCCAGGCACCCGACGCGGCGTCAGTCTCCTGGTCCTCCACGGCGTCCAGCAGATGCGCCAGCCGTCCGAAGAGCCGGCCGGCCTCGGCGAGCGGTGCGGCGTTGCCCGGCCGGCCCGCCAGGATCGCGGTGTGCGCAAAGGCCGCGGCCGTGGCGGTCTCGGTCGGCTCGGTGACGGTCAGGATCGACGTCCCGGGCCCGGCGAGCGCCTCGATGCCGACCTGCCGGTCCACGGCGTCGACCAGCACCGCCGTATCGAACCCGACCACCGCTGCACCACGAGCCCCCGCACGCCCCCACCCGTCGGCGACCCGGCGCGCGGCGAGCGCCACCGGCCGACGGCCCAGCAGCCCGTCCCCGTCGGCGACATGGTCGCGCACCTTGGCCGACGCGAGCACCAGCGAGACGGCGGCCGCGAGCCGGGCCCCCTCACCCTGGGCGACGGACGCGGTCCGCATCCCGCGCAGCGGACACGGCCCCGCGGTACGCCGCCACCCCTCGGCGTCGGCCCGCGCGGCCTGAGCCTCCGTCAATACGGAGATGAGAAGCCCGTCGTAGTTCGTCACCACCCGGGCGAACTGTCCATGGTCACTGCGCAGCGCAAGACACAGTCCGCACAGATGCGCCATCCACTGCGTCTTGAGCCGTTCCCCGAGCCGGTGGCTGCACGGCCTGACGATTCCGAACACGACGATCCCCCGTGATGCGTGCGACATTGAGCAGCCGCATCGTATCGACCGATTTTCACATCGGTCGCCCGCCTTGGTTCACCCGTACGCCCCGTCCCTCACCCGTACGCCATGAAGAATCATATTTCACTCACAGTCAGCAGCTGGACCTGGCAGGACCCTTGGGGCACCCGGGCTCTCGACGGATTCGCTGTGCACCAGTACCGTCACAAACCCCCCGCGCGGCGTCTATCCACTTGGCGCACCGTCCGCATCATGGATGACCATAGAGATGCGGAAAGCGAGAAAGCCCGCTGTGAGAGGAGGCGTCCATGGGATCGGTGCGCAAGGCGAGTGCGTGGCTCGGCCTCGTCGACGACAACGATGACGAGCGTTACTACGACGACGACGAGTACTCCGAGGGGACCGAGTCCAGGGACGCCTGGGTCACGGACCCCCGGGTGAAGGTGGCCACGGACACGGCCGAGGAGAAGGGCCGCCGGATCGGCACGGTCACCCCGGACAGCTTCCGGGACGCCCGCGCCATCGGCGAGCTGTTCCGGGACGGCGTCCCGGTGATCATGAACCTGACGGCCATGGAGCCCGCCGACGCCAAGCGCGTGGTGGACTTCGCGGCCGGCCTGATCTTCGGGCTGCGCGGTTCGATCGACCGCGTGTCCAACCGTGTGTTCCTGCTGAGCCCCGCCGACACGGAGATCATCAGCGGGGAGTCCGCCGCCCACCGGGCGGACGGCTTCTTCAACCAGAGCTGAGGCAAGGCCGCTCACCGGCCTGCCCTTTCCGGTGCGACGGATCACCGGAAGGCATCGACTCCGGTGAGCGCCTTGCCCAGCACGAGTTGGTGCATCTCGACGGTGCCCTCGTAGGTGAGCACCGATTCCAGGTTGGTCGCATGCCGCATCACCGGGTACTCCAGTGAGATCCCGTTGGCCCCGAGGATCGTCCGGGCCGTACGGCAGATGTCGATGGCCTCTCGTACATTGTTGAGCTTGCCGAAGCTGACCTGTTCGGGTCGCAGCCGGCCGGCGTCCATCCGCCGCCCCAGGTGATGGGCGAGCAGAATCCCCTTGTGCAGTTCGACCGCCATGTCGGCGAGTTTGGCCTGGGTGAGCTGGAACCCGCCGATGGGCCGCCCGAACTGCTCCCGCGTCTTCGCGTAGTCGACGGCGGTCTCGAAGCAGGTCCGCGCCGCGCCCATGGCACCCCAGACGATGCCGTACCGGGCATGGGAGAGACAGCTGAGCGGACCGCGCAGTCCGGTCACGTCCGGCAGCACGGCATCCGCGGGCAGCCGCACGTCGTCGAGAATCAGCTCGCTGGTGACGCTGGCCCGCAGCGACCACTTGTGCCGGATCTCGGGCACGGAGAACCCGGGGGCGTCGGTGGGTACGACGAACCCGCGGATGCCCTCCTCGGTCTGCGCCCACACGACCGCGACCCCGGCGACGGACCCGTTGGTGATCCACATCTTGCGCCCGCTCAGGACCCAGTCGCCGCCGTCCCGCTTGGCATACGTCCGCATCGAGGCGGGGTCGGACCCGTGATCGGGTTCGGTGAGCCCGAAGCAGCCGATCACGTCACCGGCGGCCATGCCGGGCAGCCACCGCTGCTTCTGCTCCTCGGAGCCGAACCGGTGGATGGCGTACATGGCGAGCGATCCCTGCACCGACACCAGGGACCGGATCCCGGAGTCGGCGGCCTCGAGCTCCAGACAGGCGAGCCCGTACTGCACCGCACTGGCCCCGGCGCACCCGTACCCGCTGAGCGACATCCCGAGCGCCCCGATACCTCCGAGCTCCTTGGCCAGCTCCCGGATCCCCGGCAGCTCGCCCGCCTCGAACCACTCGGCGATGTGCGGCAGCACCCGGTCCGCGGCCCAGCTGCGCACGGTGTCCCGGACGGCCAGATCCTCGGGGTCCAGCAAGTCGTCGATCCCGAGCGGATCGAACGGATCGAAGGCGGGCAACTTCTCGGGCTTCTCGGGCTTCGCGGACTTCGCGGACTTCGCGGACTTCGGGGACTTCGAGGACACCGACACCCTCCGGGCAGCTCAAACTAGCACCGCTAGTCACGGACTCGGGGTGACGTTACGACCCGAGGGCCTGCGGAGCAACCACCCGCAGGCCGCAGGCGGCGCTCAACCCCCGCGGGCGACGTCCACCGGGGGTGCATGGGTGGGAGACCCGACGCCGGCACGAGGCGACGGCACCTCCACAGCGACCGTCTCGTACTGCATGGCCCGCGGCAACCGCAACGCCATCACCGCCCCGAGCAGCAACAGCCCCGCACTCACCAGCAGCGTCACATGCAGCCCATGCACAAAACAGTCCCGAGCCGCCTTCCGCAGGGCATCCCCCGCCGGTCCCCCGAGCCGCCCGGCGACGTCATACGCCTCCCCCAGCGAATGCCCCGCCGCAGCCGAGGCCGACGCCGGAACCCCCGGCACGGACGTCAGCCCAGGCGTGTACGCCGCATTCATCACGCTTCCGAGAAGCGCAATCCCGATCCCCGCCCCCAGCTGGTACGACGTCTCCCCGATCGCCGCCGCGCCCCCCGCCTGCTCCGGCGGAGCCTCGCTCAGCATGGACTCGTACGCCCCGAACAGCGTGGTCTCCAGCCCGAACCCGAGCAGCACGAACCCGGCCAGCAGCAGCCCGGGGTTGTCCTGCTGCCCCATCGCGGTCAGCAGCACCACGGCGAAGGCCGTGAGACAGAACCCGCAGGACACCATCCGCCGCGGCCCGAACCGCCGCAGCATCCGCGCCCCGAACAGCCCCGCAGCCATCGCCGCGAACGTCAGCGGCACCAACCGCAGCCCGGTTTCCAGCGGCGACAGGTCCAGCACCAGCTGCAGATACTGCGCCGCGATCAGCTCCAGCCCCACCAGCGCGAGCATCGCCAGCACAATGCACCCGACCGACGTACTGAACGCCGGACGGGCGAACATCCGCAGGTCGACCAGCGGATGCTTGCGCCGCCGCTGCCGCCGTACGAACAGGACGACCAGCGCGACCCCCACCACGAGCGGCACCACGGTGAACGCGCTGTCCACCGGCTCACCGCCACCGAGCCGCTTGACCCCCAGCACCACCCCGAACAACCCGGCCGCCGCCATCAGCGCACCGGCCACGTCCCAGGGCCCGTCCCCCGCTCCCGTCGACTCGGGCAGCAGAAGTCGCCCCACCGGCAGACTGACCAGCATCAACGGGATGTTGACAAGGAACACCGACCCCCACCAGAAGTGCTCGAGGAGGAAGCCGCCGAGAAGGGGCCCGACCGCCGCGCCGACCGCGGCCACCGCACTCCAGACGCCGATCGCGAGCGCCCGCTCGCGCCGGTCGGGGAAGACCTGCCGCAGGATCGACAGCGTCGCGGGCATGATCATCGCGCCGCCGACGCCGAGCAACGCCCGCGCCACGATCAGGACCTGCGCGGTGTCGGCGACGGCCGCCATGGCGGAGGCGACGCCGAACAGGGCGTAGCCGAGGAGCAGGATCCGTCTGCGGCCCACCCGGTCGCCGAGCGTGCCGAAGAGGATCAGCAGCGAGGCGCAGACGAGCGGGTAGGTGTCGACGATCCAGAGCAGTTCTATCGCGCTGGGCTTGAGGTCCTCGGTGACGGCGGGCACCGCCACGTGCAGCACGGTCGCGTCGACCGCGACCAGCAACAGGCTGGTGCAGAGGACCACGAGGACGACCCAGCGGTTGGCACCGGCCCCGGCCGCCCGACGGCGCAGCCCGACGGCAGCCGTGGTCGTCCCGGACATGTACGTACCTCCCAGATGTTCCCTCGCTTCGGCGGGCTCACGGGAGTGGGGACTCTCCCGTGACTCGGCCGGAGAGGAGCGGTGGTCTCCGGCCCGCGCAACGATCGGCGAGTGACACGTCAGCGTACGCGAGTCCGTACCGTGATCTAGTGGCGGACCTCTCATACATATGGCGGAACAGTGTGGCGTACGCCACTACCGTCGCCCGCTGTCGCCCCCCGTCACGCCGCCGCCGGCCGTACGGCCCCGCGCGCCGTCGATAATCGAGCCCGTGACCGATCTTGAAACGCCTGTGGCACGCCGCGGCTCCGCGGCCCTGCGCCGGGCGGCCCCGGCCCTTCTCGGGTACGCGGCCGTCCGTGCGCTGGGACTGCTCGCGCTGGCCGGATGGAGCGCGGCGCGGGACAAGAGCGCGTACACGCTGCTGACCGCCCGCTGGGACGCGCTCTGGTACACCCGGGTCGCCGAACTGGGCTACGGCTACGAGGTGCGTCTGCCGAACGGCGACGTGCACTCCGACCTGGCCTTCTTTCCCCTCCTCCCCTGGCTGGAGCGGCTGCTGCACGCGGTGACCCCGCTGTCGTACGCCGTCGCCGGCTTCGTCGTCAGCCTGCTCGCCTCGCTCGCGGCGGCGTGGGGGATCTTCGCGGTCGCCGAGCATGTGTACGGCCGTCGGGCCGGAGTCTGTGCGGTGCTGTTGTGGGCGGTGCTGCCGGTCGGGATCGTGCAGTCGATGGCGTACAGCGAGTCGCTGTTCACGGCGCTGGCCGCCTGGTCGCTGTACGCGGTCCTGACCGGTCGCTGGCTCACGGCGGGCTCGCTGGCCCTGCTGGCGGGACTGACCCGGCCGGTGGGGCTCGCCGTGGTCGCGGCGGTGTGGGCGGCCGGGATCGCCTCGTTCGTACGAGCACGAGACCGGGACCTTGCTCCATCCGTGCGGTACCGCAGCGCGGCGCCCGATCCCGGCGCACATGCCCTGTCGCGCGCCGCCTTCCCCTCCGGGGGCGCGGGCATCGAGGGCGCGTCGGCCGGGCGGCGCGCCCTCGGCATGCTCCTCGCGCCGCTCGGCGCCGCCGGGTACGTCCTGTGGGTCGGCCACCACACCGGCAAGGGTCCGCTCGGCTATCTCGACGTCCAGGCGGGCTGGCGCAACGGCTTCGACGGCGGGTACGCCTTCGCCCGCTTCGTCGCCGAAAAGTTCACGTCGTTTCCGTCGGCCCTGGCCGGCCTGGGGCTGGTCGTCGGGGTCGGGCTGGTGGTCTGGCTGTACGTCGTCTGTGTCCGGCAGCGCCAGCCGCTTCCGCTGCTGGTGTACGCGGGGGTGGTCACCGCGCTCGCCCTGTGCGCGTCCAGCTACTTCGGCTCGAAACCGCGCCTGCTGCTGCCGGCGTTCCCGCTGCTGCTGCCCCTCGCGCTCGCCCTGGCCGGACTGCGCACCACCGCCGCCGCGCTGGTCGTGGGCGGGGTCGCGGCGGCGTCGGCGGCCTACGGGGCCTTCTGGCTGAACGGCTCCGGTCCGCCCTGACCTGCTTCGATCGCCGGTTTTTATTGCCGGGTTATTGCCAGGTTATCGACCGGAAAAGTTCTCCCCAGTGCCCGGTGAACGGTTTCATAAGCGGCTGAAACACTAGGCCATGGGCCGCTCAAAGAAATTGAAGGGAAGGTCCCCGAGGGATTGCAGAATCCCCGGAAATAAACCCCTTCCTGAGAGAAATCCCACATCACATCGTCATTACAAACCCGGTGATTGGGCGGGGAACTGAGCTCACTCGCTGTAACGTCGATTGTGTGCGTACCGAACCAACGCTGACCCGGCTCGACCGGATCTTCGCCCGACTGGACCGTGAACCCGTGCGGCCGGTCCTCGACGTGCCGCGAATGACCCGGCACCGGGTGGTGCTTTTCGGCGCGACTCTCACCTTCTACCTGACGATCGTCCTCGCCGTGGTGACCACCTCGTGGCTGGTCCGGTTCGACTGGCAGGCGATGCTGTTCCGGCCCTACCAGCAGTGGTCCGGGATCCACGCCTTCCTGGACTACTGGGTGGTCCTCGGGCAGCGCGGTCCCACGGCCGTCATGGTCGCCGCCTGGCTGGGCTGGCGCTGCTGGCGACAGCACACACTGCGGCCGCTGCTGGCGTTCGGCGCGGCACTGCTGTTGCTGAACGTGACCGTGGGTGCGGTGAAGTACGGCCTGGGCCGCTCGGGCCCGCACTACGCGACCGAGGTCGGCTCCAACGAGATGTGGCACTGGTTCCAGGCCGGAAGCGACATATTTCCCTCGGGACACACCGCGAACGCCGTCGTGACCTGGGGCATCCTCGCCTATCTCGCCACCTCGCCACGCGCCCGGCGCTGGCTGTCCGCGCTGTCGGCGGTGCTGTCCCTCAGTGTCGGCCTCACCACCGTCTACCTGGGTACGCACTGGCTGAGCGACGTGCTGCTGGGCTGGGCCGCGGGTCTGCTCATCCTGCTGGCGCTGCCGTGGTTCGAGCCGCTGATCGCCCACGCCGAGGCCCGGCTCCTGGACCTGCGCGGCCGCTGGCTCGCCGGCGCGCGGCGTACGGCTCCGCAGGCCGCGCCCGTCCCGGCCGAGGTTCCCGCGGTGCTCACCCCGTGCCCGGTCGCCGAGGAGGAGGCAGCACCGGTGCGCGAGACCCTCTCCCCGTCGGCGGCGGCCCGCACCACCCGGGCGCCGGTCTATCTGGCCCCGGGCCCGCACAGCACCCGCGCGGAGCGCACCCCGGTCACTCCGGCGGGCAGCCGCCGGCCCCCGCACCCCGACCGTCTCCCGCGCGGCCCGGCCTCGACCGCCCGCCCGGTCACGGGCGGCTGACCGGCCGGGCGGTACGCACGGCGAAGGCCCCGGTTCCTCCTGGAGGGAACCGGGGCCTTTCGTCATGCACCGTCGGCCGTCAGCCCTTCCAGGAGCGCGCCACCACGCCGTCCTTGACCTCGAAGTTCAGCCGGCCCACGCGGTACTCCATCGTGATGATCGCCCCCGGCGGCAGCGAGCGCACCGTCGACCAGCCGCGCTCGCGCGCGAGTCGCTCGGCCGCGGCCTCTTCGAGGCCGATGTACGCCTCGGGACTGTCGTCGGGTTCCGCGGGAGGTGTGGGAATGGGTGCCATGCCGCCACGCTAGGCGCTGCACGGCGGCCGGGGAAGTCGGCCGGGGAAGCGGAGCCCGTGCACCGTGGGTCACTGATCCCCCTGCGGTCACACTTCTGTCACAAGATCACGACACGCGTTTCGGTGGAACTCCATCACCCGAACGGACGGATCCGTACGCCTTGCGGCGGCATCCGAACACAATTCCCGTGTGTCTCCACAACTCCTCGAATTGCCCGGCGAAGAGTTTCTGAAGAACCGTCCCCGGATCCCATTCCATTCCATTTTCGGGCGGACCCGCGGGGAGTCGGCACAACACAGGAAATACCCGGTTCCGACACAGACTCCCCGTACGCCCCCTGTCGCGGTACCCGGCCGCGCGAGCATCATGGCGTGGGCCCGCGGGTACGCGTGGCGCGGGCTCGGCGGGCCCGGGCGCGACGAGCGAAGGGGCGAGCGAGGCATGGGGACGGAGACCGTACCGGCAGCGGCAGGACCCGTACGGACCGGGGCGCGCGGCGAGGTGATCGTCGACTGGCTGACCACCACCGACCACAAGAAGATCGGCCACCTCTATCTGATCACGTCGTTCGCGTTCTTCCTGATCGGCGGGGCGATGGCGCTGGTGATGCGCGCCGAGCTGGGCCGTCCGGGGCTGCAGATCGTGAGCAACAACGAGTTCAACCAGTTGTTCACGATGCACGGCACGATCATGCTGCTGCTGTTCGCGACGCCCAGCTTCGCCGGATTCGCCAACGAGCTGATGCCGTTGCAGATCGGCGCCCCCGACGTCGCCTTCCCACGGCTGAACATGCTGTCGTACTGGCTGTTCCTGTTCGGCGGGCTGATCGTGCTCGGCTCACTGCTCGTACCCGACGGGCCCGCCGCCTTCGGCTGGTTCGCCTATGCGCCCCTCAACAGCATGGAGCGCTCGCCCGGCGTCGGGCCCGACCTGTGGATCATGGGCCTGGCTCTGGCCGGCTTCGGCACGATCCTCGGCGCGGTCAACTTCATCACCACCATCATCGCCATGCGCGCCCCCGGCATGACGATGTTCCGGATGCCGATCTTCACCTGGAACACGCTGTTCACGTCGATCCTGATCCTGATGGCGTTCCCGGTGCTGGCGGCCGCGCTGCTGTGTCTCGAGGCGGACCGGCGGTTCGGCTCGCACATCTTCGACGCGGCCAACGGCGGTGCGCTGCTGTGGCAGCACCTGTTCTGGTTCTTCGGGCATCCCGAGGTGTACATCATCGCGCTGCCGTTCTTCGGCATCGTCACGGAGATCATCCCGGTCTTCAGCCGCAAGCCGATCTTCGGCTACACGGCGCTGGTCGGCGCGACGATGGCGATCACCGGTCTGTCCGTGGTCGTGTGGGCGCACCACATGTTCGCCACCGGGGCGGTGCTGCTGCCGTTCTTCTCCTTCATGAGCTTCCTCATCGCCGTGCCGACGGGCGTGAAGTTCTTCAACTGGACCGGGACGATGCTCAAGGGCTCGCTGTCCTTCGAGACGCCGATGCTGTGGTCGGTCGGTTTCCTGGTGACGTTCCTGTTCGGCGGTCTGACCGGGGTGATCCTGGCGTCGCCGCCGATGGACTTCCACGTCACGGACTCGTACTTCGTGGTGGCGCACTTCCACTACGTCGTGTTCGGCACCGTCGTCTTCGCGATCTTCGCCGGGTTCTTCTTCTGGTGGCCCAAGTTCACCGGGAAGATGCTCGACGAGCGGCTCGGCAAGATCCAGTTCTGGACACTGTTCATCGGCTTCCACACCACGTTCCTGGTGCAGCACTGGCTGGGTGCGGAGGGCATGCCGCGCCGCTACTCCGACTACCTCGCCGCGGACGGCTTCACCGCCCTGAACACCGTGTCGACGATCGGCGCCTTCCTGCTCGGCCTGTCGACGCTGCCGTTCCTCTACAACGTCTGGAAGACCACCAGGTACGGCAGGAAGGTCGACGTGGACGACCCCTGGGGCTACGGCCGCTCCCTGGAATGGGCGACCTCCTGCCCGCCGCCGCGCCACAACTTCACGACGCTGCCGAAGATCCGCTCCGACTCCCCGGCGTTCGACCTGCACCATCCCCAGTACGCCGGGCTCCAGCAGCACCCCGTTCAAGAGCCCGGCTCAGACGGTCCCGTGCCGTCCTGATCGCCTCCGTCAGCCCGTCCGGTTCCAGCACCTCGAACTCGAATCCCATCAGCGTCACATGAATGACCATCACCTCGAGGCTCGCGGCCCCGGTGCGCAGGATGCAGGCGTCGTCGCCGTCGGCCTGAAGCGTCCCGGCGGACGGCGAGATGTGCTCGGCGGCCTCCTCGACGGGTACCAGCAGCCGGATTGCGGCGTGCGTGGCGTACGCGCGCGTGGAGACGCCTTTGGAGACGTACGCGGCCAGGTCCTCGGCGGGCGGGGTGCGCGGGGCGAAACGCGGGCCGTGCGGGGGCTTGGGGGTGATGCGGTCGACGCGGAAGGTGCGCCAGTCGTCCCGGTCGAGGTCCCAGGCGATCAGGTACCAGCGGCGCTCGGTGCACACCAGGCGGTGCGGTTCGACACTGCGGCGGGTGGCGGCGCCCTCGTGGTCCAGGTACTCGAAACGCAGCCGCTCCGCATCCCGGCACAGGCCCGCCAGCTCCGTCAGCACGGCCGGGTCGACGGCGGCCGGCTGCGGGCTCCCCAGCATCGGCACGGTGAAGGCGTTCAGGGCGCCCACGCGGCGGCGCAGCCGGTTCGGCAGGACCTGCTCCAGCTTGGCCAGGGCCCGTACGGAGGTCTCGCCGATGCCCTCGATGCCCTGTCCGGCGGCCGTGCGCAGCCCGACGGCGACCGCGACGGCCTCGTCGTCGTCCAGCAGCAGGGGCGGCAGCTCGGCACCCGCGCCCAGTGTGTAGCCGCCGCCGGTGCCGGGGCTGGCGTTGACCGGGTAGCCGAGCTCGCGCAGCCGGTCGACGTCCCGGCGCACGGTGCGCGGGGTGACGCCGAGGCGGTCGGCCAGTTCGGCGCCGGACCATTCGCGGTGGGCCTGGAGCAGCGAGAGCAGGCGCAGGAGGCGGGCGGAGGTTTCCAGCATGGGTCGAGTCTGTCAGCCGTTGCGGACAGGTGCGGTCCTGAAGCGTCACGGCTCGTACGACAGCAGCGGCACGTCGAAGCAGGTGCTGTTCATGTCCCCCTGGGAGACCCAGCCCCGGCCGTCCTGCCAGCGGGCCACCGACAGACAGTTCCTGCGGGTCCGCGGCGGCTCGGGCAACGGCCTGAAGGTGACGGGGAGCAGCAGGCCGTCCGCGGTGTAGCCGTCGCTGCGGTGCACGAAATCGTCGACGCACGCGCGCGTGATGCCGGTCGGGGAGCAGGACCGCGCCGCGTCCGTGAACCACTTGGCCGCCGCCCAGCCCTCCAACTGCCACTGGGAGTGCGCCGGCAGCGACTCGGTGGCGTCCCGGAACTCCCGTACGGCCTCGTTGCCGGTGTCCTGGTGGTTGCGGCTGGACCCGGTCGCCCACAGGGCGTTGCGGCAGCGCGGGGCGTCCCTGTAGTCCTCGGGGACGGTGGACGTCCAGTTCTGCACGTTGGTGACCTTGGCGGTGACCTCGGCGCCGACGTCGTCCATCGCCTTGCACAGACGGGCGTTGCCGTGGCTGTCGATGGCGTCGAAGACGAGGTCGGCGCCCTGCTGCTTCAGGTCGGCGGCGACGGCACGGAAGTTGGGCAGCGCGAAGTCGACCTGCTCGGTGACGACCTCGTATCCCTCGGCCTTCAGGCCCCGTTCAACCAGCCGCGCGTAGGCGGCGGACGCGGCCTGGTTGTACGAGACGACGGCGGCCGTGCGTGCCCCGTGCTCGCGTTTGAAGTAGCGGTAGACCTCCGTGCCACCGTACAGCTTCCCGTCCCAGCCGGGCTTCCCGTCACGGGGCGCCTGGCTGCCGTAGATGCCGTACAGGTGCGGGTAGGTGTCGTAGGCGGCGCCGATGGGCTGGCCGCCGATGTCGGGCACACGCGCGCGGGAGACACGGGAGGCGCCGGCGTAGTCCAGGGCCGTGGTGGCGACGAGGGCGACGACCCGGTCCTCGTCGATCAGCCGGTGCACGCACTCGTTGTTGCCCACGCCGCTGCCGCCGTCGTCGCACCGGCGCACCTCGACACGGCGACCGTCGATGCCCCCGCGCGCGTTGAGGCGGTCGAAGTAGGCCTGGGCGCCGTCGCGCGGGCCGGTGAAGGCGTTGCCGCCGACCGGGCTGGTGACGCTGGTGATGATGCCGACGCGCAGGGGCTCACCGGTGGCCGGGGCCGTCGTACGCCTGTCGTGCTCGAAGTCGCTCTCCGGAAGGCGGCTGCCGCAGGCTGTGCCCAGCAGGAGCAGCAGGGCCGCGGCGGCGGCCTCAGCAGCCCGGCAGGGGCGTCGCATTGCCGGTCTGGTTCAGGGCGACGAGTCCGCACAGGGTCCTGACCGACACCTTCCAGGTGCCCTCCTGCTCGACCGCGGTACCGGCGGCGTCCGGCAGGGCGGTGGCGCCCTGGAGGGTCAGCGTGTACGTCACGTTCGCCTCGGTCGCCGAGGTGAACTCGACCTTGTCGACCTTCGCCTGCACCTGGGAGCCGCGTTCGTCGCCGCTGAAGGCCTGCAGCACCGGGGCCATCCGGTCGCCGTTCTCCAGGAAGTTCTGCTTGTCCTCCAGGGAGGTGGCCGGGTCGAAGAACTGCTGCCAGTTCTGCCTGATCTCCCGCTCGGCCGCGGCCGTGTCGGCGGGCGCGCTCGCCGCCTGATCGGTCGGTTGCGTCTGCTCCACGGCCGGCGTCGGAGGGGGACTGTCGCTGCCGCCGCCCTCGTCGTCGCTGCACGCCGCGAGGGCCGGGGCGAGGAAGAGGAGCAGGGCGGCCGCCAGTGCCGCACGCCGTCGCGCGTTCCCCCGCCTGAGGTCGCTCCCGAGAACCATCTGGCTCACCACCGGGTGTCGGTCCGGGCCGTGCACGCCGCTTTCAGCGTCAGCTTCCGGAAGGCATAGTGCAAGTCCGTTGGCAGACTTGGACATACAGCCAGACACACCCAGACACACGACGTGTGGGAGCCGGCCATGAGGACAGCCCGACCGCGGACCGTGCACCCCGTCCTGTGGGCCGGCTGGGCGGCGCTCGCGGCCGGCGCGGTGCTGTGCGTCCTGGGCTGGTACGGCGTCTCCGGTGAGCGGTTCGCCGAGCGGCAGCTGCCCTATCTGGCCTCCTGCACGGTCCCCGGCGCCGCGCTGATCATCGCCGGGGCGGTACTGCTCACCCACGGCCGCACCGCGCTCGCCGCCGCGCGCGTGGAGGAGCTGTACGCCCTGCTGGTGGCCGCCGAGCCCGCCGACGCGGACGGGTCGGGCCAGGCAGCCGCCGCGCCGGTCGCGGCCGGCGCGGACCTGTTGATGGTGCCGGGCGGCACACTCTTCCACCGCGCGGACTGCCCACTGGTGGCCGGGAAGGCGGAGGCCGTGCGGGTGGACGGGAAGCTGGTGGCGGGCGGCGAGCTGGGCCCGTGCCCGATCTGCGAGCCCGCCGGGACGACGGGCTGATGTCGTCCCTCACGTACGACCTGACACTCGCCGGCCTGTCGGTGGGCAGCGCCGCCGCGCTCACCGGGATCGGGCTGATCGTGACCTACCGCGCGACGGGCGTGCTGAACTTCGCGCACGGCGCGATCGCGATGGTGTGCGCCTACGCACTGCGGCAGTTCGTCGTCGAATGGGGCTGGCCGCTGTGGCCGGCCGCGGCGGTGACGCTGGTGGTGCTGGCGCCGGGTCTCGGCGCGGTCCTGGAGCGGTGGGTCTTCCGCCCCCTGTCGGTCCTGGGCAGTGATCCGGCGCAGACGTTGGTGGCGTCCATCGGGGTGTTCGTGCTGCTGGTGGGCGGGGCGGCGCTGCTGTGGGGGCAGGGGGCGCGGGACGACGCCCCGGTGCTGGTGTCGGACGAGCCGTGGGGGCAGTTGGCCGTCGTGCTCGTGCTGGCCGCCGCGGTGGCGGCCGTGATCAGACGGACGCGTTTCGGGCGGGAGCTGCGGGCGGTCGTGGACGACCGGCAACTGGCCGTGCTCGGCGGGATCGACGCGGACCGGGTGGCCGCGGCCGGCTGGGCGTTCGGCTCGTTCACGGCGGGGCTGACGGGCGTGCTGCTGGCGCCGTACGTCCGTCTGGACCCGTACGGGATGCCGCTGTTGGTCATGGAGGTGGTGGCGGTCGCGGTGGCCGCGCGGATGCGCAGTCTGCCGGTCGCCGTGGTGGTGGCGCTGGGCGTCGGGGTCGCGCAGAGCCAGTTGACGCGGCTTCATCCGGTGGGCTGGGGCGAGCCGTTGCTGCAGGCGGTCGGCGCGAACCTGTTCGTGGTGGCGTTGCTGGTCGCCGCCCTGGTGCTGCCCGGCATCGGCACCCGGGACGCGCTGCCGCGTACGGCGACGGCGCGGGTGCCGACCCCGCCGGGCGCCTGGATCGTCGCCGTGGTCCTGTTCCTGCTGCCGCCGGGCTTCGCCGGACGGGACCTGCACACCTCGGTGCAGGTGCCCGCGCTCGGCGTGGTGCTGCTGTCGCTGGTGGTGGTCACCGGCCGCAGCGGCCAGATCTCGCTCGGGCAGGCGGCGTACGCGGGTCTGGGCGCCCTGTTCACGGCCCTGCTGGCGGCCGGGCGGTTCCCGGGCCTGCCCCGCCTGCCGGAGCTGGCCGCGCTCGCCGTCGCCGTCCTCCTGGTCGCCCCGCTCGGTCTGCTGACCGGCTGGCCGGCGATCAGCCGCCAGGGCCTGGCCCTGGCGCTCGCCACGTTCGCGGTGGGCGTCGGGGTGAGCCGGTTCGTCTTCGCCCAGCCGTACGCCACGTCCGGGCTGTCGCTCGACCGCCCGGCGGGCTTCGCCGGGGACCGCGCGTACTACCTGCTGGAGCTGGCCCTCCTGACCGGCGCGCTGCTCGCCACGCACGCGCTGCGCCGGGGCCGTACGGGCCGGGCGCTGGCGGCGATGCGGGACCACGAGTCGGGGGCGTCGGCGGCAGGCGTCCAGGTGCCGGCCCTGAAACTGCTGGCGTTCGTGTCCGGCGCCGCGCTGGCGGCGCTGGGCGGCGGCATGCTCGGCATGGGCCTGCGGGCCTTCGACCCCGCCGCCTACGACCCCGTGCGCGGCCTGCTGTGGTTCGCGGCGATCGTCGTCCTGGGCGCCGACAGCACACTCGGCGCCCTGGCCGCGGCGGCACTGCTGGTCGGCCTCGACGCGGGCACCCGGGGCGGGTTGGCGGCGGCGCTGATCGGGCTGCTGGCGGTACTGGTGGGCCGCTTGCCCGGGGGGCCGTACGAGGCACTGCGGACGGCGGCGGGGAGGCTGCGGTTGCGGCGGGGGGCGAGGCTGACTGCGGTGGGTGAGCGGGCGCGGAGGCGACTGCACCCGGCGCAGCAGCGGGCACCCGCAGCCGCCGACGGCGCTGAGCCCCCACAGGGGCCACCCGCACCCGACAACGATGGCCGCACGGGGGGTGCGGGTGGGAACGAAGACCCGGCCGAAGGCCGGGTGCCCGTCCCCGCACCCGCACGGGCACCCGCACCCACCCTCACCACCCGCCACCTCATCGCCCGCTACGGCCGCTTCACCGCCCTCGACGGCGTCGACCTCGACATCCCGCCCGGCCGGATCACCGCCCTCGTCGGCCCCAACGGCGCCGGAAAGAGCACCCTGTTCCACTGCCTGGCCGGAACCGTGCGCCCCGCGCGCGGGCGGGTGCTGTTCGGCGGACGGGACATCACCCGGCTGTCCGCCCACGCCCGCACCCGGCTCGGCATCGCACGGACCTTCCAACAGCTGGCCGTGTTCCCCTCGTTGACGGTGGCCGACAACGTCCGGGTGGGCGCCGAGCAGGGGCGGATCGCCGATCCGGGTGCCGTGGAGCGGGCACTGCGGCTGTTCGGGCTGGACGGCCCGGTACGGGCGCTGCCCGCCGCCGGCCTGCCCACCGGCACGCTGCGCCGCGTCGAGCTGGCCCGGGCCCTCGCGGGTGGCCCGCGTGTGCTGCTCCTGGACGAGCCCGCGGCCGGCCTCGACACCGCCGAAGCAGCGGCGCTGGCCCGGGTCCTGAAGGCGCTCGCCGCGGACGGAACCGCTCTGCTCGTCGTCGAGCACGACCTCGACCTGGTCGCCGACCTCGCCGATGTCGTGCACGTCATGGCAGCGGGCCGGATCATCGCGTCCGGCCCGCCCGGTCGCGTCCTCGACGCCCTCGCCGCGCGGGAGGCCACGCCGTGACCATCGCCCTGCGCCACGCGCGCGTGCGCTACGGCCCCCTGGAAGCCCTGCACGGCATCACCCTCGCCGCCCCCTCCCCCGGTCTGACCGTCCTGCTCGGCCGCAACGGCTCCGGCCGTACGACCGCCCTGCGCGCGCTGGCCGGAACCGTGCCGCTGTCGGGCGGCGCGGTGCTGTGGGACGGCGTCGAGGTGACCCGCATGCCCGCCTACGAGCGGGCCCGGCGCGGACTGTGCCTGGTACCGGAGCGGCAGGCCGTGTTCGGCTCCCTCACCGTGCGGGAGAACCTGGAACTCGCGGCGCCGCGCCACGACCCCGCCCTCGCCGCCTATCCGCAGCTGCAGCCGCTCCTCCCGCGCCGCGCCGGCACCCTCTCCGGCGGCGAGCAGCGCATGCTCGCCCTCGCCCGGGCGCTGCTGGCACGCGCGCGCGTGGTGCTCGTCGACGAACCCGTGCAGGGCATGGCGCCGGCGGTCGCGGCCCGCACGTACGACCTGCTGGGCTCGCTGGATGCCTGCGTGGTCCTGGCGGAGCAGCGGCTGCCGCCCGCCCTGCACGGCCGGACCGCCCTCGTGTACGAACTGCGCCGCGGTGCGGTCGTCTTCAGCGGAGAAGCGGGCGAGTTGCGGGCGCGGGAAGCGGCGGCCCGCACACCGCGGGGGCGTGCTCCGGGCCCTGCGCGCGGGCCGAACCCTCCGGGATGAGCAGCATCATGCCGTGCCTGCGGGCGACGCCGCCCGCTGCGCCAGGGGCCCCGCCCGGTCGGTGGACCGGGCGGGGCCCGTGCTCCGGGCAAGGGGAGCGGCTCAGAGCGCGAGGCGCTGCCCGGGCACGATCACGTCGGGATCACCGCCGATGACGGCCTTGTTGGCGGCGTAGAGCCGCTGCCAGGTGGTCCCGTGCCGGTCGGCGATACCGCTCAGGGTGTCGCCCTGACGGACGGTGTAGTCGCCGCGGGTCGTGCCGCGGTCCGTGTGGTCCGACGCCCGCGCCGGCGTCTTCGCCGGCTGCGACGAGGTGGACTGTTCGGACCGGTCGGACTGCTCGCCGGCCGAGCCGGTCGCGGGCGTCGCGGGCGCCTCGGGAGCGCCGCCGGACGCTCCGGCGCGCACCGAGCAGGTCGGCCACGCGCCCCAGCCCTGTGCGCGCTGCACCTTGGTGGCGACCGCGATCTGCTGCTCCTTGGAGGCCTGGTCGGCGGTGGGCGCGTAGGCCGAGCCGCCGTACGCGCGCCAGGTGTCGGCGGAGAACTGGAGTCCGCCGTAGTAGCCGTTGCCGGTGTTGATGTGCCAGTTGCCGCCGCTCTCGCACTGGGCGATGCGGTCCCACACTCCGCCGTCCGCGGCCGCCGCGTTGCCTGTTCCGGCCAGCAGCCCGAGCGGGGCCAGCAGGGCCGCCCCGGCGAGGACCGCCGTCGTACGCGTCTTACGGACGTTGTTGCGAGTGGTATCGGCACATTCGGACATGTAATTCCCTCTCGACGGACCCGGGGTCCCCCAAGGCGGGGCGCGTCTCCCGCGTATGGCCGCGGTCGTCGCGCTCCGCCCCGTCCGCCGACGGCTGTGCTGTGCGCCGGCCTGATGCGGCCGGCGCGGCGGCGGACGTACCCGAGCGGTGCTCGTTGCACACGGCCGAGGAATGTACGGAGCTTGAGCAGCCGGCCTCAACCAACCCCTCGTCGTTCCAGGCCAGTTCGCCGTTACCCGAGGTATCGTCAATTTTCGGCCACCCATTTCATTCGCCGATTTCCTGATTTGTCGACCAGTCACTCCGTCGGCCTGTGACCCACTTCACCGCTACAAGTGCCTTGCTGCTTCCCCGACTTGACGGTGAGTGTCCGATTCCGTGCCGGTCGTGACCGTGTGCGGTGGATGGTTCGATTCCGTTCGCCGGTCAGCGTGACTCCCGCCACAGATCCCCCGTTGTCTTCTTCATGAGCCCGGGACCACCCGGACCACGGGCCGGGAGCCACCCGGCCTCGCCACGTACCGCATCCCGAGGGAGCCACCCGTGCCGCGCATGCTCGACGTCAGCGACGAGGTACGCGCCGAGATCGGCGACGAAGAAGCCAACCGGCTGCTCGCTGGAGAGAACGCCCCCGGCAGTTACGACTGCACGTCCTGCCGCACCCCGGGGGACTCCGAGCGCGAGCGGACCAGCACCGTCCTGTTCATCGGCGACGAGACCGCCGTGCTCGCCTTCGCCCACGCCACCTGCCTGCCCTCGCAGGTCGTCCAGGTCACCGAGGAACAGCTCCGCGGCGCCGTGCGGTCCATCAGCGGCGACACGGCCGACCTGGAGCCGGAGCAGGTGGTGCCGGAGCAGGCCGTGCTCGGTGTCACCAGCGGACTGGTACTCATCGCCGGGGAGTTGCACCCGGCCCTCGTCGTCGAACCCACCGGCCCCATCGTGCGGCCCGGCTCCACCGCCGCCGGTGACGACTTCCTGCCGCTGCTGATCGAGCAGGGCTTCATGCCGGTGACCGAGCTGAACTCCCTGCCGCCGGTGCTGCACGGCTGGTCCGTGCTGCTCGCCATGGGGCAGCTGCACGCGGTGCTCCAGCCGAGCCCGGGCGGTCAGCCGGTGGCCTGGTGGCAGGCGCATCAGCCGCTGCAGGTGACCGAGGGGTGGCGGGCCGCCGCCAACAAGCACCAGCAGGTGCTGATGTTCGCGGCTCCGGTGGGGTCGATCGGGCGTCAGCCCCGGGAGGATCTACTGCGGGACGCCCTGGACAAGGCCGCGGCGGGCGGGAAGCTCGTCGCGAGTGTGCTGCCGCTTGCGGGGACGTGAGCGAGCGAGATCGTCGGGGGTGCAACAGCCCTGCGCCCCTTGCGGTCTCGCTCGGCCGCATCTCTTCAGAGCCGGGGTCGTTTGGACATACGTGCACGCATACGACGTTTCCCGCCGCCAGTCCTTCCAGTCGCTCCGGTCCACCCGGCCGGCACAGGAACATTCGGGCGGCCCATCGGCCACGCCGATCTACGACGCGCTCTATGCCGAGTACGTCAAGTCCTTCCGCTCGCTGCCGGGTGACCGCAGCGGCGAGGACGAGTTCGGGTTCACCGCCTTCGCGAGCATCCCGCACGGTTCGGGATCGTTCGGGGGCCACCGCGCGGGATCGTTCAGCAGCTCGTACAGCGCCTACAGCGCGGGCGCGCAGAGCGCACGGCACGGCAGTGGGCAGCTGTCGCCCTGGCAGCGGGTCGGGCAGATCGGGCAGCACGGCACCGGGATGCACCACGTCCCGGCGGCACTGCCACCCGGCCCCCGCAAGGGGAGCTGAAGCGACGAGGGCGGCCCGGCAAGGGCCGCCCTCCTGCTACGTCTTGTGCCGCGTCGCTACTTCTTCTTCGCGCCGCGCTTCTCACGCACCCGCACCGAGATATGGATCGGCGTCCCCTCGAAGCCGAACTCCTCACGCAGCCGGCGCTCGATGAAGCGCCGGTAGCCCGCCTCGATGAACCCGGAGGCGAAGAGCACGAACCGCGGAGGCTTGGTGCCGGCCTGGGTGCCGAACAGGATGCGCGGCTGCTTGCCGCCCCGGACCGGGTGCGGGTGGGCGGCGACCAGTTCGCCGAGGAAGGCGTTCAGCCGACCCGTCGGGACGCGCGTCTCCCAGCCGGCCAGGGCCGTCTCGATCGCCGGGACCAGCTTCTCCATGTGCCGTCCGGTCTGCGCCGAGACGTTCACCCGGGGCGCCCACGAGACCTGGCCCATCTCGGTCTCGATCTCCCGCTCCAGGTAGTAGCGGCGCTCCTCGTCGAGGGTGTCCCACTTGTTGTACGCGACGACGAGGGCGCGGCCCGCCTCGACGGCCATGGAGATGATGCGCTGGTCCTGCACCGAGATCGACTCGGCGGCATCGATCAGGACGACGGCCACCTCGGCCTTCTCGACGGCCGCCGCGGTGCGCAGCGAGGCGTAGTAGTCGGCGCCCTGCTGGAGATGGACGCGCTTGCGGATACCCGCCGTGTCGACGAACTTCCAGGTCTTGCCGCCGAGTTCGATCAGCTCGTCGACCGGGTCGCGGGTGGTGCCGGCGAGTTCGTTGACGACGACCCGCTCCTCGCCGGCCACCTTGTTCAGCAGCGAGGACTTGCCGACGTTCGGGCGGCCGATCAGCGCGACGCGGCGCGGTCCGCCGACGGCGGCTGCGAAGGTCTGCTGGGGCGCGTCCGGCAGCGCCTCCAGGACGGCGTCCAGCATGTCGCCGGTGCCGCGGCCGTGCAGCGCGGAGACGGGGTGCGGCTCGCCGAGGCCGAGGGACCACAGGTAGGCCGCGTCGGCCTCGCCGCTCGGGCCGTCGACCTTGTTGGCGCACAGCACGACGGGCTTGCCGGCCTTGCGCAGCAGTCGTACGACCGCCTCGTCGGTGTCGGTGGCGCCCACCTTGGCGTCGACGACGAAGACGACCGCGTCGGCCGCCTCGATCGCGAACTCGGCCTGCGCGGCCACGGAGGCGTCGATGCCGAAGACGTCCTGCTCCCAGCCGCCGGTGTCGACGACCTTGAAGCGGCGGCCCGCCCACTCGGCCTCGTAGGTGACGCGGTCGCGGGTGACACCCGGCTTGTCCTCGACGACGGCCTCACGGCGGCCGATGATGCGGTTCACCAGAGTCGACTTGCCGACATTCGGGCGGCCGACGACGGCGAGTACGGGCAGCGGTCCGTGCCCGGCCGCCTCGATGGCACCCTCGACCTCCTCGAGGTCGAAGCCCTCTTCCGCGGCGAGCTCCATGAACTCCGCGTACTCGGCGTCGCCGAGTGCCCCGTGATCGTGCTCGAACGCGTCCGAGCCGTCGGGCTGGATGTGGTCGTTCATGAAGTCCGTACCTCGTCGTTCATCGTGGTGATCGGTGGAGTACCCGATATCGGGTGATCCACTACTCAGTGTCGCTCAGCGCCCGGTAAGGCGCCTGGCGTTTTCCAGGTGCTCGGTGAGCTGTTTCTGGATGCGCTCGGTCGCCTCGTCCAGCGCCGTGCGGGTGCGCCGTCCGCTGCCGTCGCCCGCCTCGAAGGGTTCGCCGAAGACGACGTCGACACGGTGCCGCAGCGGGGGCAGCCCCTTTATCAACCGTCCCTGTCGCTCGGAACTTCCCAGCACGGCCACCGGCACGATCGGGGCTCCGCTGCGCACCGCGAAGTACGCGAGGCCGGCGCGCAGTGCGGCGAAGTCGCCCTCGCCGCGGGTGCCCTCCGGGAAGATGCCGAGGACGCCGCCGGCGGACAGCACGTCGAGGGCCCGCGTGATCGCTGTCCGGTCGGTCGTGTCGCGGTCGACCTTCAGCTGGCCGATGCGGGTCAGGAACGGGTCGAGCGGGCCGACGAACGCCTCCTTCTTGACCAGGAAGTGCGTCGGCCGGGGCGCGACGCCCATGACCATCGGGCCGTCGATGTTGTGGGAGTGGTTCACGGCGAGGATCGCCGGACCGGCCGCGGGCACCCGCCAGGCGCCGAGCACGCGCGGCTTCCACAGCCCGTACATCAGGCCGACGCCGATGCGCCGCCCGACCTCGGCGCCCCGCGCCGACGGCACCTCCCTCACTTCCCGGCCCGCTTCTCCTCGACGAGGGTGACGACGCACTCGATGACCTGCGGCAGCGTGAGGTCGGTGGTGTCCACCTCGACCGCGTCGTCCGCCTTGGCGAGCGGCGAGGTCTTGCGGCTGGAGTCGGCGGCGTCCCGCTTGATCAGGGCCTCGCGGGTGGTGTGGATGTCCACGCCCTTCAGCTCGCCGCTGCGGCGGGCGGCACGGGCCTCCGGGGAGGCGGTGAGGAAGATCTTCAGGTCGGCGTCGGGCAGCACGGTCGTACCGATGTCGCGGCCCTCGACGACGACGCCGTTCTCGGCGGCGGAGGCGATGGAGCGCTGCAGCTCGGTGATCCGGGCGCGTACCTCGGGCACCGCGCTCACCGCGCTGACCTTGGAGGTGACCTCCTGGGTGCGGATCGGGCCGGCGACGTCGACGCCGTCCACCGTGATCGTCGGGCCCGCCGGGTCGGTGCCGGAGACGATGTCCGGCTTGCCGGCCACGGCGGCGATCGCGGACGGGTCGTCGATGTCGATGCCGTTGGTCACCATCCACCAGGTGATCGCCCGGTACTGGGCGCCGGTGTCCAGGTAGCTCAGGCCGAGCTGTGCCGCCACGGCCTTCGACGTGCTCGACTTGCCCGTGCCGGAGGGGCCGTCGATGGCGACAATCACGGGCTGGGCGGTCCGAACGGCGCCGTTTTCCACGGGGGGACACCTTCCTGGTGCGGTGTGGGGTGAGTGTGCGGGGCGCGAGCGTGCCCCGCACAAGGTTACTGGGTTCGGGTCCCTCGTCCGGCCGCACGGCACCTCCCGACGCGGTGGGGTACCCCACCCCGGCACCTACTGCCGGATCGCCCAGCCCCGTTCCCGCAGCGCGGCACTCAATACGGGCGCCGCCTTCGGCTCCACCATCAGCTGCACCAGACCCGCCTGCTGCCCGGTCGCGTGCTCGATGCGTACGTCCTCGATGTTGACGCCCGCCCGTCCCGCGTCCGCGAAGATGCGGGCCAGCTGGCCCGGCTGGTCGTCGATCAGTACGGCCACGACCTCGTACACCCGCGGAGCGGACCCGTGTTTGCCGGGGACGCGGACCTGGCCCGCGTTGCCGCGCCGCAGGACGTCCTCGATGCCGGCGGTGCCCTCGTGCCGCTTGGCCTCGTCGGAGGACTGCAGGGCGCGCAGCGCGCGGACCGTCTCGTCGAGGTCGGCGGAGACGTCCGCGAGGAGGTCGGCGACCGGCCCGGGGTTCGCGGAGAGGATGTCGATCCACATCCGGGGGTCGGAGGCGGCGATCCGGGTCACGTCCCGGATGCCCTGCCCGCACAGTCGTACGGCGGCCTCCTCGGCGTTCTCCAGACGCGCGGCGACCATGCTGGACACCAGGTGGGGCATGTGGGAGACGAGGGCCACCGCGCGGTCGTGGGCGTCGGCGTCCATGACGACCGGGACGGCCCGGCAGTGCGAGACCAGCTCCAGGGCGAGGTTCAGCACCTCGGTGTCGGTGTCCCGGGTCGGGGTGAGCACCCAGGGGCGGCCCTCGAAGAGATCGCCGGTCGCGGCCAGCGGACCGGACTTCTCTCGGCCGGACATGGGGTGCGTGCCGAGGTAGCAGGACAGGTCGAGGCCGAGTGCCTCCAGCTCACGGCGGGGACCGCCCTTGACGCTGGCCACGTCGAGGTAGCCGCGGGCGAGCCCGCGCCGCATGGCGTCCGCGAGCACCGTGGCGACATGGGCGGGCGGGGCGGCGACGATCGCGACGTCGACGGGACCGTCGGGCGTCTCGTCCGTGCCAGCGCCGAGCGCGGCCGCCGTCCGGGCCTGCTCGGGGTCGTGGTCGGCGAGGTGCACGATGACGCCGCGCTGCACCAGGGCCAGGGCTGCGGAGGTGCCGATGAGCCCGGTGCCGATGACGAGTGCGGTCCTCACTGCGCGATGTCCTTGCGCAGGGCGGCCGCGGCGCCGAGGTAGACATGGTTGATCTCGGCGCGGGACCGGTCGGACTCGATGTGCGCGAGGATGCGCACGACCCGCGGCATGGCGCCCGCGATGTCCAGTTCCTGGGCGCAGATCAGCGGGACGTCGACAATGCCGAGCTTGCGCGCCGCGGCTGCCGGGAAGTCGCTGTGCAGGTCGGGCGTGGCCGTGAACCAGATGCTGATCAGGTCGTCCACGCTCAGCCCGTTGCGCTCCAGGACGGCGGTGAGCAGGGCTCCGACCTGCTCGTCCATATGGCCGGCCTCGTCCCGCTCGAGTTGGACGGCGCCCCGGACCGCTCGTACCGCCACGGCGATGCTCCTTGCTGGTGTGTATCGGCTCTGCGTCCGTCCAGCGTAGTCAGCCCGTCGCCGACAGGTACGCGACGCCCGCCCGCTGAGACGGCGGGCGGGCGTCGCCTGCCGTTCGGACAGACCCCAGAGGAGCCCGTTCGGACAGACCCCAGAGGAGCCCTAGAGGTCGACTTCCTTCATCAGCATCCCGACCTCGGTGTTCGACAGCCGTCGCAGCCAGCCCGACTTCTGGTCGCCCAGCGTGATCGGGCCGAAGGCCGTCCGCACCAGCTTGTCGACCGGGAAGCCGGCCTCCGCGAGCATGCGGCGGACGATGTGCTTGCGGCCCTCGTGGAGGGTGACCTCGACGAGGTAGTTCTTGCCGGTCTGTTCGACGACCCGGAAGTGGTCGGCGCGCGCGTACCCGTCGTCCAGCTGGATGCCGTCCTTCAGACGCTTGCCCAGGTCACGGGGGATCGGGCCGACGATGTGCGCGAGGTAGGTCTTCTTCACGCCGTACCTGGGGTGCGTGAGGCGATGGGCCAGCTCACCGTGGTTGGTCAGCAGGATGACGCCCTCGGTCTCGGTGTCGAGCCGGCCGACGTGGAAGAGCCGCGTCTCACGGTTGGTGACGTAGTCGCCGAGGCACTGGCGGCCCTCGGGGTCCTCCATCGTCGACACGACACCGGCGGGCTTGTTGAGCGAGAAGAACTGGTACGACTGCGTCGCCACGGTCAGGCCGTCGACCTTGACCTCGTCCTTCTCCGGGTCGACCCGCTTGCCCTGCTCCAGGACGATCTCGCCGTTGACCTCGACCCGCGCCTGCTCGATCAGCTCCTCGCAGGCACGCCGCGAGCCGTACCCCGCGCGCGCGAGCACCTTCTGCAGCCGCTCGCCCTCCTGCTCGGCGCCCGGGAAGGTCTTGGGCAGCTTGATGTCCTTCTTGCCCGCGTACCGCTCCCGGTTGCGCTCCTCGGTCCGCGTCTCGTACTCACGCGAGCGCGCCGGTGCCGTACGCCCGCCCTGCTGGGGCTTCTTGGGCCCGCCCTTGGCGCCGCCGCGGGCCGCGCCGCCGCGTCCCGCCTTCGGGCCGTCCTTGGTGGCGCCGGGGCCCACGTCGTAGCGGCGCTCCTCGGGGCGGGGCTTGCGGGGGCGGCCCTGCCCCTGCTTCTGGTCCCTGTTGTTGCCGGCACCGCGATAGTTACCGCGCCCGCCGGTCCCGCCACTCTTGCCGCTGCCGCTGCTTCGCATCAAAGTTCCGTCGTCTTGTCGTCTGCGTCCTCGGAATCCGGAGCGTCCGGATCGAACGACGGCACGCCTTCCTGCGTCTCGGCCTCGATCGCCTCCGCCTCCGGGAGGAAGGGCGCGAGCTCCGGGAGCTCGTCCAGGCCGCGCAGGCCCATCCGCTCCAGGAAGTAGTTCGTCGTCGTGTACAGGATCGCACCTGTTTCGGGTTCCGTGCCCGCCTCCTCTATCAGACCCCGCTGGAGGAGGGTGCGCATCACGCCGTCGCAGTTGACTCCGCGGACGGCTGACACGCGGCTACGGCTGACCGGCTGGCGGTAGGCGACCACCGCCAGCGTCTCCAGCGCGGCCTGGGTGAGCCGGGCCTGCTGGCCGTCCAGGACGAAGCCCTCGACGGCCGCCGCGTACTCGGGCCGGCTGTAGAAGCGCCAGCCGCCCGCGATGAGCCGCAGCTCGAAGCCGCGCCTCTGCACGGTGTACTCGTCGGCCAGCTCGCGCAGCGCGTCGCCGATCTGCCGCCGGGGCCGCTGGAGGATCTTCGCGAGATGCTCCTCGGTCGCGGGCTCGTCCACGACCATGAGGACGGCCTCCAGGGCGGGCTTCAGTTCGAGGTCGGCGACGCTCCGCAGCCCCGCCGGAAGCCCGGTGGTCTCCTCGCTCACGCCTTCTCCTCCTGCTCCTTCGGCTGCTCGGGCGGCCGGTCGAACTCGTCGGTCACCATGGGCTCCGCCTCCCCCTCGCCGCCGGTCCAGCGCACCAGCAGCTCGCCGAGCGCGGTCTCCTGCTCCAGTGCCACGGCCTTCTCCCGGTACAGCTCCAGCAGCGCCAGGAAGCGCGCCACCACGGTCAGGGTGTCGTCCGTGTCCTCGACCAGCGCGCGGAAGCTGGCCTCGCCCAGCTCCTTCAGCCGCGCGACCACGATCCCGGCCTGCTCCTGCACGCTCACCAGCGGCGCGTGGATGTGGTCGACGTACACCTGCGGCTTGGGCTTCGGCTGCATCGCCTTGACCGCGAGCTTCGCGAACCCCTCCGCGCCGATGCTGATGACGACCTCGGGCAGCAGCTCCGCGTGGTGGGGTTCGAGCCCGACGGTACGGGGGTAGCGCCGGGCCTCCTCGTCGAGGCGGTTGCTGAAGATGTCGGCGATCTGTTTGTACGCGCGGTACTGGAGCAGCCGCGCGAACAGCAGGTCCCGGGCTTCGAGGAGGGCCAGGTCGGCCTCGTCCTCCACCTCGGCGGCCGGCAGCAGCCGAGCTGCCTTGAGGTCGAGCAGGGTGGCCGCGACGACGAGGAACTCGGTCGTCTCGTCCAGGTCCCAGTCCGGCCCCATCGCCCTGATGTGCGCCATGAACTCGTCGGTCACCTTGGACAGGGCGACCTCGGTGACGTCGAGCTTGTGCTTGGAGATCAGCTGGAGCAGCAGGTCGAAGGGGCCCTCGAAGTTGGAGAGCCGCACCTTGAAGACCCCGGAATCGCCCTCTTCGGACTCCGCGGGAGCCGCTTCGAACTCCGCGGGAGCCGCTTCGGACTCCGTCGGAGCGGTGGGTTCCGGCTCAGGTTCCGGTGCGACGACCTCGGGTTCCGGCTCCGCAGGAGCGACCGGCTCGGGCGGCGCCTCCACGGGAACCGGCGCCTCGACAGGCGCCTCTGGAACACCCGGCCCCCGCCCCAGGGCACGCCGACGACCGGCTGCACTGCCGGAGGCCGAGGCGTCGTTCGAGGTCATAGCCCCCGCAGGCTACCGTTACCGCCCACGGAGCCGTCGTACGAGGATGCTGGCGTCCCCCCTGGTCTCCAGATCCGCGAGCACGACGGCGACCGCCTCCCGCACGATCCGTCCCCGGTCGACGGCCAGCCCGTGCTCTCCCCGGAGCACGAGTCGCGCGTGCTCCAGATCCATGAGCTCCTCGGCGGACACGTACACCGTGATCTTCTCGTCGTGCCGCTCACGCCCGCTGGGCCGCCGTGCGGCCGCCCGTCCACGCTTGCGGGGTGTCGCCGCCGCAGCACCCTCCTGCGCCGCCTGACGCCGGGAGGAGCGCTCCGAGGCCGCGGCCCGGCTGCGGGACTCCCCCGCGTCGGCCGGCTCCGCGTCGGCCGCGACATGCTCGGCCCCGTCGCCGTCACCGCCCTGCGCGGGCACCGACTGCGGCGCGTCCTCGGCCGCGGCGGCCGCGTCACCCTCTCCCGCGGGCGGCGGCACCCTGGCCTCGCCGTTGGCCTGGCGCCGGGGAGTGGATGCCTGGAGCGCCGATCCCCCTGTCGTACGGAACAGTTCGTCGGCCCCCGGCAGACTCACTCGGCGTGACACCGGGCGAGCACCTCCCTGGCGAGCTGGCGGTAGGCGGCGGCACCGACGGAGTTGGAGGCGTACGTGGTGATCGGCTCACCGGCGACCGTGGTCTCCGGGAAGCGGACCGTGCGCCCGATGACCGTGTGGTAGACGTGGTCGTCGAACGCCTCGACGACCCGCGCGAGCACCTCGCGGCTGTGCACCGTGCGCGAGTCGTACATCGTGGCGAGGATCCCGTCGAGCTCCAGCTCCGGGTTGAGCCGCTCCTGGACCTTCTCGATGGTCTCGGTGAGCAGCGCGACACCACGCAGCGCGAAGAACTCGCACTCGAGAGGCACGATCACCTTGTGAGCGGCCGTCAGGGCGTTCACGGTGAGCAGGCCGAGCGAGGGCTGACAGTCGATGACGATGAAGTCGTAGTCGGGCAGCAGCGGCTTCAGGGCGCGCTGCAGCGTCGACTCGCGGGCCACCTCGGAGACCAGCTGCACCTCGGCCGCCGACAGGTCGATGTTGCTGGGCAGCAGGTCCATGTTGGGGACCGCCGTCTTCAGCAGCACCTCGTCGGCCGCCATCCCCCGCTCCATGAGCAGGTTGTAGACGGTGAGGTCGAGTTCCATCGGGTTCACGCCGAGGCCGACCGACAGCGCGCCCTGCGGGTCGAAGTCGACGAGCAGCACCCGGCGCCCGTACTCCGCGAGCGCGGCACCCAGGTTGATGGTCGACGTCGTCTTGCCGACGCCGCCCTTCTGGTTGCACATCGCGATGATCTTCGCGGGACCGTGGTCGGTCAGCGGGCCCGGAATCGGGAAGTACGGCAGCGGGCGACCGGTCGGGCCGATGCGCTCACGGCGCTGGCGGGCAGCGTCGGGCGCGAGCGTGGCCGCGTACTCGGGGTCGGGCTCGTACTCGGCGTCGGGGTCGTAGAAGTGCCCGTCGGGCAGTTCGTCGTAGTCGGCGAAGTGGTTGTGGGGCGCGCCACTTCCGTCGCCGGCCATGGCGTTCACGTGATGGCCATCCATGCTCTGGTGTGCTGGGCGAGTCACTCCTGAGGTCTGGTGACTCTGGTGGGCTGCGAAGGTGCGCACCGCGACGGAGCCGACAGCCTCGAACCCCGCGGGAGCCTGGCCCCGCGCAGGGCTTCCTGGTTGACCACCCCCGGGAGAAAATGTCGACTCATTCACAAGTCGTCTTACCTCCTTGGTGACCAGGAAACTTCTAGACAGGTCAGCGTGGCACCATGCCGACGGTTGGCGACTCTATGGCGTGTCGGCGGTTCGCAGCAACACAATCCGCCGGACCCGGCCGGATGTGTCGGCAATGAAACATCCCTCTGTCAAGGGCGTACGGCCGTCGCACGGTAGGTTTCACCGGTGTGCGAATCGGTTCAAGGGTTACGTTCGAGGCGAGTTGACCGAGAGCCGCAAAGTGACCATACACACACCCGGCCGGACCTTGTCGGGCAAGGTCCGGCCGGACGCGCGAGGTTGACGGGCTGTGTTGACGTATCGCCTTTACGAAAAGGTGACTTAGGGCCTACCCGGTGATGAGGCCCTGGTCCGAGCCGTGTCGCCGGCTCAGCCGAGCAGGGACTCCAGCTCCACGTGCTCCAGGCCGTGCGCCTCGGCGACCTCGCGGTAAGCGACCTTGCCGTCATGGGTGTTGAGGCCCTTGGCGAGCGCGGGGTCGCGGCGCAGCGCCTCGACCCAGCCGCGGTTGGCCAGCTCGACGATGTACGGCAGCGTGGCGTTGGTCAGTGCGTAGGTGGACGTGTTGGGCACGGCGCCGGGCATGTTGGCGACGCAGTAGAAGACCGACTCGTGGACCTTGAAGGTCGGCTCGGCGTGCGTGGTGGGGCGGGAGTCCTCGAAGCAGCCGCCCTGGTCGATCGCGATGTCGACAAGGACACTTCCCGCCTTCATCCGGGAGACCAGCTCGTTGGTGACCAGCTTCGGGGCCTTGGCACCCGGGATGAGGACGGCGCCGATCACGAGGTCGGCCTCGAGGCAGGCCTTCTCGAGCTCGAAGGCGTTGGAGACGACGGTCTGGATCTTCGTGCCGAAGACCTTGTCCGCCTCCTTGAGCTTGTTGATGTCCCGGTCGAGCAGGGTCACGTGGAAGCCCATGCCGATGGCGATCTGCGCGGCGTTCCAGCCGGAGACGCCACCGCCGATGACGACGGCCTTGCCCGCCGGTACACCCGGGACGCCGCCGGGCAGCACACCGCGGCCGCCGCCCGCGCGCATCAGGTGGTAGGCGCCGACCTGCGGGGCGAGCCGGCCGGCGACCTCGGACATCGGGGCGAGCAGCGGCAGCGCGCGGCTCGGCAGCTCGACGGTCTCGTAGGCGATCGCCGTCGTGCCGGACTCCAGCAGGGCGTCCGTGCACTCCTTGGATGCGGCCAGGTGCAGGTAGGTGAAGAGCGTCTGGTCCTTGCGGAGGCGGTGGTACTCCTCGGCGATGGGCTCCTTGACCTTCAGCAGCAGGTCGGCGGTGGCCCACACCTCGTCGGCGGTGTCGAGGATCTGCGCGCCGGCGGCCAGGTACTCGGCGTCCGGGATCGAGGAGCCGACGCCGGCGCCGCGCTCGATGACGACCTGGTGGCCGTTGCGCACCAGCTCGTGCACGCCGGCGGGGGTGATGGCCACCCGGAACTCGTTGTTCTTGACCTCGCGGGGGATGCCGACCTTCACGTCGATCACGGTCCTTGGCTCAGAGGGGGTAGTACGCGACATACCCGGATGTTCAGGGCACACCGGGAGACACCGCAGGAGAACGTGCGGCAGAGCCAGTCTAATGAAGGCGTTCCCGCTGTCTAGCCTTTCATTGCATCAACCTTCAGCGGATGCACTACGGATTTCGCAGGCGTTAGCGTCTTGTTCCATGGCTGGATCTCGCGTATCGCCCTCCTGCATCTCTTCCCCCAGCATGCGCTCCGCCGCCTTGCGGTGCAGCAGAGCGGCCGTGGAGTCACCGAGGTGGTCCAGGGTGTCGGCGAGCCGCAGGTGCAGCGCGGCCTGCAGCCGTACGTCCTCCGCGCGGCGCGCCCACTCGACGGCCTCCTGGCAGGTGCGCAGCGATTCCTCGGGCCGCCCCGCGTACTCCTGGACCCGCGCCAGTTCGCTCAACGCCCGCGCGTGGGCGGCCACATCGCCCAGCTTGCGGTACCCGGCCATCGCGGCGCGCCAGTGCCGCTGCGCCTCGCCGTAGCGGCCCGCGTAGGTGTGTGCGGTGGCGATACGGCCGTACAGCCGGGCGGCCTCCGCACGCTCGTCGCGGGCCAGGCGCTCGGCGAGGGCCCGGCCGAACCAGTCGGCGGCCCGGTCGTGGTCGCCGAGCTCCTGGTGCGCGCCGCCTACGGATTCCATCGCGCGTCCGGTCGCATACGGGTCGTTCGCCCGGCGTCCGGCGTCCAGGGCGGCCCGGTAGCGGGTCAGCGCGTCGGCCGTGCGGCCGGTCTGGGCGTCCAGGTCGCCGAGGTTCAGCAGCGCGGCGGCCTGCTCGCGGGGCAGGTCCTGGCGCTCGGCCACATCGAGGACGAGGCCGTGGATGCCGTACAGGTCGGGCGCCGCCGCCTGCATGCCGAAGTGGGCCACCATCGCCCGCACCAGCTGGGACATCAGACGCCTGGCCAGCGTGTCCAGCTCCCCGTCGGCGACCGCCAGCCGGGCGGCGGCGAGCAGGGCAGGCTTTCGGATGCGCAGCCAGTCGGCGGCCGCGCGAGGACTGGGGAAGCGCAGGGAGCGCGGCATGCCGAGCAGCTTCTCGCGGGCCTGCGGGCTGTCGGTCTCGGTGATGGCCCGGCACGACTGCAGCAGCCGGACCGTCCGCTCCAGCATCCGGGCGCGGGCCAGCTGCAGCTCGGCCGGGCGGTCCTGAGCCTCGATGCGATCGCGCAGCAGGGGGTGCAGACAGCCCGGAACCTCGTACTGCGGCAGCGGCGAGTCCACCGCCCGCAGCAGACCGACGGCGACGAGGTCGTCCAGGGTGGTGCGGGCGCCGCTGACCGAGCAGCCGGCGAGCGCGGAGGCGGTGTGCGGGTCGACGTACTCGGTGGGGGCCAGGGTGAGCAGTCGCAGTATCCGGGCGGCGGGGCCCGGCAGGGACGCGTACACGAGCCGGAAGACCCGGCCGAGCGGGGCCCCCTCGTCGCCCTCGGCGCGCAGCTGCTTGGCGAGGTCGGCGACGGCCGCCTTGGGGCGGGCGGCGAGCCAGCCCCCGGCCAGCGTCAGCGCGGTCGGCTGGGCCTGGCACTCCTCGACGAGCCCTTCGGCCGCCCGCGGGTCGACGGTGATCCGGACGGAGCCGGTGAGCCGGGACAGCAGCTCGACGGCGGACTTGGTGTCGAGGCCGCCGAGGGTGCAGGGGCGGACGTCCGAGATCCCGGTCAGCGGGCCCTGGGAGACGGCGACGACCAGGCAGTCCGGGGTGTCCGGCAGCAGGGCGTCGACCTGCCCGGCGTCGGCCGCGTCGTCCAGCAGGAGCAGGGCCCGGCGGTCGGTCAGCGCCTCGCGGAGCGCCGCCGCGAGGTCGTCCTCGGCGGCGCCGGGCGGGGTCGGCAGGTCCAGGGCGGACAGCAGTTCGCGGGCGGTGCGCTCGGTGGGGACGGGGGTGCCGTCGGGTTCGCTGAGCCGGGCCCGCAGTACCCCGTCGGGGTAACGCTCCGCGACCTGACGTACCAGCTCCTCGGCCAGCGCCGTACGGCCGGAGCCGGGTCTGCCCGCGATGAGGAGCACGCGCGCGCGTGGTGCCTTCCGGCCCGAGAGGGTGTCCAGTCCCGCACGCTCGATGTCGGCGCGCAGTTCCTTCAACTCCCGTGTACGGCCCAGGAACTGGCTCTCCGCCGACGTGCGCCCCGACACCTGCACGCCGTCCGTGTCCACCGCCTGATCCGTCACGGGCCACACTCCCGTCCCACCGCACCGCACACATCCCGCCGGGACTCCGGTTCGGGCGCTTACAGAGCCTAGTTCACGCTCTGCGACGAACCGTGTGGAGCACGACGGGGACGTCCCCCGATCGGATCAGGCGATCGTCACACCGGAGGACGCCGCAGGCGCCTGTGCGCGTTCAGGACTCGAAGGGACGTGCGGGCCACGGCGCCTGCGCCGGACGCAGCGCGTCGAGGCCGTCGCCCTGCCGGGCGGCGACGAACGAGAGGACGCCCACGACGAGGCAGGTGTTGTGCAGCTCGCCGGCCAGCACGCCACGCACGAGCTCCTCGACCGGCACGCGCGCGAGCTCCATGTCGGCCTCCTCGTCCTCGACCTCGAAGCGCTCGCCGTCGGCGTCGGACAGGCCCCGGGCCAGGAAGATCCGCACGGCCTCGTCGCAGCCGCCGGGCGTGGTGTAGACGTCGGTCAGCACCCGCCAGTCCTCGGCCTTGACGTGCGCTTCCTCGTAGAGCTCGCGCTGGGCGGCGTGCAGCGGGTTCTCGCCCGGGACGTCGAGCAGCCCGGCCGGGATCTCCCAGAGCTTGTGGCGCACGGGGTGGCGGTACTGGCGCAGGACGAGCACGCGGCCGGCCTCGTCGAGGGCGAGGACCGCCACCGAGCCCGGGTGCACCTGGTAGTCGCGGCGTACGACGGTGCCGTCGGGCATGACCACGTCGTCGGTGCGGACGGAGGTCTTGTTGCCCACGAAGGGGGTGTCCGTGGCCCGGATCTCCCACTCCTCCGGGGTGTCCTTGATCGTCATGCCCTGTCCTTCCACGTGCAAAGAATCCCCGTACAAGAGAAACCGGCGTACAAGAGAAAACCGGGGTGCCCACCTTTGAAGGTATGCACCCCGGCCACCGTACAACTGGTGTGTTACTTCGAATTCTTCCGCTCGACCGCGGCCTTCACGAGCCCGGCGAAGAGCGGGTGCGGCCGGGTCGGCCGCGAGCGCAGCTCCGGGTGCGCCTGGGTGGCGACCAGGTAGGGGTGGACCTCGCGCGGGTACTCCACGTACTCGACGAGCTTGCCGTCCGGCGAGGTGCCCGAGAAGAGGATGCCCGCCTTCTTCTCCAGCTCGGAGCGGTAGGCGTTGTTCACCTCGTAGCGGTGCCGGTGCCGCTCCTCGACGTACTCCTTGCCGTCGTACACCTCACGCACGATGGAGCCCTCGGCGAGCTTGGCCGGGTACATGCCGAGGCGCATCGTGCCGCCCATGTCGCCCTCGCCCGCGACGATGTCGAGCTGTTCGGCCATGGTGGAGATGACGGGGTGGGCCGTCGCCGCGTCGAACTCCGTCGAGTTCGCGTCGGCGATGCCGGCGAGGTTGCGGGCCGCCTCGATCACGATGCACTGCAGGCCGAGGCAGAGGCCGAGCAGCGGGATCTTGTTCTCGCGGGCGTAGTGGATGGCGCCGACCTTGCCGGAGACGCCGCGGTCGCCGAAGCCGCCGGGGATGCAGATCGCGTCCACGTCGGAGAGCTGCTCGGCGGCGCCGGCCGGCGTCCTGCAGTCGTCGGAGGCGACCCACTTGATCTTGACGCGGGTCTTGTTGGCGAAGCCGCCCGCGCGCAGCGCCTCGGTGACCGAGAGGTAGGCGTCGGGCAGGTCGATGTACTTGCCGACGAGGGCGAGGTTGATCTCGTGCTCGGGGCGGTGGACGCGGTCGAGCAGGTCGTCCCAGGTCGTCCAGTCCACATCGCGGAACGGCAGGTCGAGTCGGCGGACGGCGTAGGCGTCCAGGCCCTCGGAGTGCACGACCTTGGGGATGTCGTAGATGGAGGGCGCGTCCGGGCAGGCGACGACCGCGGCCTCGTCGACGTCGCACATCAGCGAGATCTTCCGCTTGATCGCGGTCGGCACTTCGCGGTCGCAGCGCAGCACGATGGCGTCCGGCTGGATACCGATGTTGCGCAGGGCCGCAACCGAGTGCTGGGTCGGCTTCGTCTTCAGCTCTCCCGAGGGGCCGATGTACGGCAGGAGCGAGATGTGCACGACGAAGACGTTGTCGCGGCCGACCTCATGACGGACCTGGCGGACGGTCTCCAGGAACGGCAGCGACTCGATGTCGCCGACCGTGCCGCCGACCTCGGTGATGACGACGTCCACGTCCTCGGCGGCCATGCGGCGGATGCGGTTCTTGATCTCGTTGGTGATGTGCGGGATGACCTGGACGGTGTCGCCCAGGTACTCGCCGCGGCGCTCCTTGGCGATCACCGTCGAGTAGACCTGACCCGTGGTGACGTTGGCGGAGCCGTCCAGGTCGCGGTCGAGGAAGCGCTCGTAGTGGCCGATGTCCAGATCGGTCTCGGCGCCGTCGTTGGTGACGAACACCTCACCGTGCTGGAAGGGGTTCATCGTGCCCGGGTCGACGTTGATGTACGGGTCGAGCTTCTGCATCACGACGCGCAGGCCCCGCGCCTTGAGCAGCATGCCCAGGCTGGAGGCGGTCAGGCCCTTGCCGAGCGAGGAGGCGACACCCCCGGTGACGAAGATGTGCTTGGTCGTCGTGGCTGTGCTGTTTCGAAAAGCAGCGGGCGGCATGGCCAAGAGGAGGCTCCCGTGGTCGCGTTCTGGAGTGCGGTGCGGCTGTCCGGCCCGGAGATCCCGGGTTTTCTGGAGGAGCCGTCGCTGCGGTTCGGGGGTTTCTTGCCCACCGGTCCACGGGCTACCAGGGTATCAGCGCCACGGCCCGATGGCGCCCGGCCACGCTCCGCGCACAGTCCGCCACGGACATGCACTGCTCACCCTTTTCTCACCCGGTGCTCACTCGTTCGGCGCACGTGCGTTGCCCGGAGCGGCACGCAGATCATCTACGTGCGTCGTATCCTGCTCGGACACTCGCTGCCGAGCCCGCCGGCACCACGGCACCACCCCCGCCCGTACGCACCGGAACAACAAGAGCTCGTCAGTTCGTTGAGCGACGACGGTCGTTTTGCCTCCCGGCAGGGCGACGGTTTTACTTCACAGTTCAACGACGCATTACAACAACCCCCTGACCGCTTTAGCGCAAGCCCCCTGTGGGGCTACGTGGCCGTTCGACTGGAGTTGCACGTGGCCGGGCGTATCGAGGACTACGCACTCATCGGAGACATGCAGACCGCTGCCCTGGTCTGCCGGGACGGCACAGTCGACTGGCTGTGCCTGCCCCGCTTCGACTCGCATGCCATCTTCGCCGGTCTGCTGGGCACCGAAGAGCACGGGTTCTGGCGGATCGGCCCTGCGCACGCGGCCGACGCCGAACCCCCGACGGCGGCCCGGCGCGGCTACCGCGGCGACTCGCTGATCCTCGAGTCGGAGTGGGACACCCCGCGCGGCACGGTCCGCGTGATCGACTTCATGCCCCCCAGGGACGGCGCGCCGCAGCTGATCCGGATCGTGGAGGGCGTCTCGGGCCGGGTGCCGATGCGCTCGGCGCTGCGGATGCGGTTCTCCTACGGCCGGATCGTCCCGTGGGTGCACAAGCACGACGGGCGCACGGTCGCGGTCGCGGGCCCGGACTCTGTGTGGTTCGACACATCCGCCGAGACGTACGGCAGGGCGCTGACGACGTACGCCGACTTCACGGTCGCGCCGGGCGACCGGATCGCGTTCACCATCTCGTGGCAGGCCTCGCACCGCGAGCCCCCGCCGCTGCCGGAGCCGGAGCAGTCGCTGGAGGCGACGGAGGACTTCTGGCGCGAGTGGGTGGAGCACTGTACGTACCACGGCCCGTACCGCGAGGCGGTGGTCCGCTCGCTGATCACGCTGAAGGCCCTGACGTACGCGCCCACGGGCGGCATCGTCGCGGCGCCCACGACCTCGCTGCCGGAGGAGATCGGCGGCGTACGCAACTGGGACTACCGCTACACCTGGCTGCGGGACGCCGCGATCACCCTGTCCTCGCTGCTGCGCACCGGCTACCGCGAGGAGGCCCGCGCCTGGCGCGAGTGGCTGCTGCGCGCGGTCGCCGGCGACCCCGAGAACCTGCAGATCATGTACGGCATCGCCGGCGAGCGCGAGCTGGGCGAGGCGGAGCTGGACTGGCTGCCCGGCTACGAGAACTCCGCCCCGGTACGGGTCGGCAACGGCGCCGCACACCAGCTCCAGCTCGACGTGTACGGCGAGGTCACCGAGGCCCTGCACCTGGCCCACATGACGGGCCTGGCCCGCAGCGACTACGCCTCGCTGCTCCAGCTGAAGCTGATCCGCTACCTGGAGGACCACTGGCAGGAGCCGGACGAGGGCATCTGGGAGGTGCGCGGCCCGCGCCGCCACTTCGTGCACTCCAAGGTCATGGCGTGGGTCGCCGTCGACCGCACGATCAAGCTGCTGGAGTCCGGCGACGCCGACGGCCCGCTGGAGCGCTGGCGCGAGCTGCGTGACGACATCCACCGGGACGTGTGCGAGAAGGGCTACGACAAGGAGCGCAACACCTTCACGCAGTCGTACGGCTCGAAGGAGCTGGACGCCTCGCTGCTGCTGATCCCGCAGATGGGCTTCCTGCCGCCGGACGACAAGCGCGTGATCGGCACCATCGAGGCCATCCAGCGCGAGCTGTCCACGCCGGACGGCTTCATCCTGCGCTACCCGACGCAGGGCGAGGACGCGGGCGTCGACGGTCTCCCCGGCGACGAGGGCGCCTTCCTGGCCTGCTCGTTCTGGATGGCGGACGACCTGGCGATGATCGGCCGCGTCGACGAGGCCCGCAAGCTGTTCGAGAAGCTGCTCTCCCTGCGCAACGACCTCGGACTGCTCGCCGAGGAGTGGGACCCGCGCCTGCAGCGCCAGGTCGGCAACTTCCCGCAGGCCTTCAGCCACGTCCCGCTCATCGACACGGCACTGCGCCTGACGGCCTCGGGGGCGTACGGGGGCTGAGACCCCGGCCGGAAGGCCGGAAAGGACCCACGGGCCGCCCCGGCCTAGGCTGGAAGCGCATGCGCCCTTCGCTCGGAAGGGGGCGGCCATGTCCTCCAAGGCGCACGCGGCTCTCGATGCGCTTCGTGACGATCTCGACGGCGATGTGTTCGCCCCGTGGGATCCGGGCTATGACGACGTCCGAGCCGTGTTCAACGCCATGATCGACCGTCGGCCGGCCGTGATCGCACAGTGCGCGCACGAGGCCGATGTCGTGCGGGCCGTGCGCTTCGGACGCGACCTGGACCTGAACATCGCGGTGCGCGGCGGTGGTCACAGCGTCGCGGGGATGGGGACGAACGACTCCGGACTGGTCGTCGACCTGCGCCGGATGCATCACGTCACCGTCGATCCCGCAGCCGAGGCGGTCCGGATCGGCGGCGGCGCCACGATGCGCGACCTGGACCGCGCGACGCAGCCGTACGGCCTGGCGACGACAGGCGGACGGGCTTCGACGACCGGCGTCGGCGGCTTCGTCCTCGGCGGCGGCAGCGGCTGGCTGGAGCGCTCCTGCGGCCTGGCCGTCGACAACCTGCTCGGCGTCGAGCTGGTCACCGCGGACGGCGAGCAGGTGCACGCCAACGCCGACGAGAACCCGGACCTGTTCTGGGCCCTGCACGGCGGCGGCGGCAACTTCGGCATCGCCACGGCCCTCACCCTGAAGCTGTACGAGGTACCCGAGTTCTCCATCGCCCTGGTGCTGTACCTCCCGGAGTTCGGCCCCGAGGCGGTCCGCACCTACCGCGACATCATCGAGTCCGGCCCCCTGGAGGCGGGCGGCGCCGTCATCCACCTCACCGGCCCGTCCGCGGACTTCGTACCGCCACGGCTGGTCGGCAGGCTGCTGTGCTGTGTGCTGCTGGCGTACGCGGGCGCCGAGGAGGACCTGCGCAAGGTGGCCGAGCCGCTGCTGGCGCTGCCGCACGAGGCGGAGCTCGTCACCGCGATCCCGTACGCCGGCCTCCAGTGCATGATCGACGATCCGCCCGGCCTGCGGAACCACTGGTCGGCGGAGTATCTGACCAGCGCGCCCGACGAGTTCGTGGACGTCTTCTGCGCCCGCGCAGACTCCCTGCCCGTGCCGACCGGCACCAAGCACCTGCTGTTCCCGCTGGGCGGCGCCGTCGCCGACGGCCCGGCCGACCACCCGGTGCCGTACCGGGACGCGCCCTGGGCCGTGCATCCCTTCGCCCTCTGGGCGGACCCGGCGGACGACGAGCGGTGCATGCGGTGGGTCCGCGACGTCCGTGCCGACGTCCGGCCGTGGAGCACCGGAGCGGTCTGCCTCAACTTCACCGGCGACGAGGGCACGGACCGTGTACGGGCCGGACTGGGCGCCGAGAACATCCGGCGCCTGGGCGAACTGAAGCGGCGCCACGACCCGGACAACGTCTTCCGCTTCAACCACAACATCAAGCCCCTGTAGGCGGTTCCGAGGTGATCGTTCCCGCAACCGCTCGGAGATGTCGCCGGAGCGTTCGCGCAGGTAGCGTCCGCTGCATGAACAGCCGCACGGACCAGCGATTCGACAGCCAGGGCGCCGGCATCACCGTTCAGCGGGCGCTGGAGCTGCCCGGGCTGCGCAGTGGGCTCCCCGAGGTGCTCGCGGGCGCCGACCGGCTGCAGCGGACCGTGCGCTGGGTGCACGCGGGCGAGGTGCCGAACATCGCCTCGCTGCTGAAGGGCGGCGAACTGCTGCTGACCACCGGCTACGGCCTGGGCACCCGGCCGGCCGACCAGCGGGCGTTCGTGCGCACCCTGGCCGAGCGGGGCATCGCGGCCCTGGTGGTCGAGCTGGGCCCGCGCTTCACCCGGCTGCCCGCCGCGCTGGTCGACACCGCGCGGGCGGCCGGGCTCCCGCTGGTCCAGCTGCACCGCGAGGTGCCGTTCGTGACGGTCACGGAGGAGATCCACACCGAGATCGTCAACGGCCACTACGCGCTGCTCCAGCAGGCGGAGGAGGTGCACCGGCGCTGCACCGAGGCCCTGCTGGGCGGCGGCGGAGTACCGCAGGTGCTCGGCATCCTGGCCGACTTCAGCGGCAACCCGGTCTTCCTGGAGACCTCCGACGGCCGGCTCCTGTACGCCGCCGGGGCCGGGCCCGAGGGTGCCGAACCGCTCCAGGTGTGGGAGGGGCTGCGCGGCCCGCACAAGGACGCGCCGCCGCCGGCCGGGTCGGTGCTCGTGGACGTGCCGGGGGGCGGTCCGGGAACGGGGTCGGTGCGGGCCCGTCTCGTGCTCCTGCCGGTCCGCGCACCCCTGGCGCCGGTGCACCGGATCGCGGCCGAGCGGGCCGCCGGCATCCTCGCCGTGGTCCTGATGCAGGCCCGTCAGGAGGAGGAGCTGGCGGCGCGCGGGCGCGGCGACTTCCTCACCGACCTCGCCGAGGGCCGGATCACCCCGCAGGACGCCCCGGCGCAGGCGCGCGTCCTGGGCTTCAAGCCGGGCACCGGCCCGCTGCTGCCGGTGGTGATGCGGCTGGGTGACGCGCTGGCACCGGACGGGGGTACCGCCCGCTCGACCGGGGCCGAGAGCGGCGGCGGCTGGGCGGTGCTGGCCCGGGCGGTGGCGGAGGAGCTGGCCTCGGTGGGGGTTCCGGTACTGCTGGGCGTACGACCGGTCGAGGGCCGTGTCCCTTTGTTGCTCGGCCTGCGGTCGGAGTCGGAGCGCTCCGCGGTCGCCGACCGGGTCGCGGCGGCGCTGCGGGCCGGGGTGGAGCGGGCGGGGATGCAGCGGCCGGGAGCCCAGCCGCCGGTCGTGGTCGTCGGGGTGGCCGGCGGCTGGGCGGCGGCGTCGGCAGGGCTGCGGCACGCGGCGGAGACGGCCACCGCGGCACAGGGGCTCACGGACCGTCCCTGGTACGACGCCCAGCGCCTGGACATCGACCTGCTGCTGTGGCGGCTGCGTGACCATCCCGACCTCGCGGCCTTCGTGGACCGCGCGATCGGCCCGATCCGGGACCACGACCGCCGCTCCAGACCTCCGCTGCTGCCCACCCTGGAGACGTACCTGGCACATGCGGGCCGCAAGGCGGAGACGGCCCGCGAGCTGCACCTCAACCGCCAGACGCTCTACAACCGCCTCGCCCGGATCGGCGAGTTGCTGGGCACCGACCTCGACGACCCGCAGACCGTACTGGCGTTGAGCCTGGCGCTGCGGGCACGCCGGCACGTGCCCTAGGCGAACGGCCTGGCCTGCGTCAACTCGTCGTAGATGCTGAGGACTTGGGCGACGGTCTCGTCCTCGGTCGGCCAGGTGGCCGCCTGCCGCAGGCCCATCTCCTTGAGCTGTTCCCGCCGTTCGGGGTCGGTGAGGAGCCGTACGACGGCGTCGGCGAACGCCTCCGCATCTCCCGACGGGACGAGTTCGGCGGCGTCGCCGACGAGTTCGGGGATGCCGCCGACCGAGGTGGCGACCAGCGGTACGCGCGCGTGCAGGGCCTCCTGCGCGAGCACGGACCGGGACTCCCACCGGCTCGGCAGCAGGGCGAGGTCGGCGGACGCGAGCAGTTCGGCCACGTCGTCACGCCGCCCGATGAGCCGCACCGGCAGCCCCTCCTCCTCGATCCGGCGCTGCAGCACCGCACGCAACGGCCCCTCCCCCGCGATGACGACCAGCGGCACGGGCTCGAGCCGACGCCAGGCGCGCGAGGCGTCCAGCAGGACGTCGTAGCCGCGCTGCGGGTCGAGGGAGCCGACGGCCATCAGCAACGGGCGTCCGGTGGCGCCGAGTTCGGCCCGGATCTTGGGGCGCAGCCGGTCGGGGTCGTCGCGCTCGACGGGCGTGCGCTGCCCGGGCAGGGCGACGGCGGCGAGCCGGGCGTCCCGGGCGCCCGCCCTGCGCGCCCGGTCGACGAGGTCCGAAGTGGTCCCGAGCACGACCGCGGCGGCCTTGACCACCCGGCGCTCCAGCAGGCGCAGAAAGCGGGCGCGCGCCCCCTCGGCGTGGGCGCGGTTGTGCCAGGTGACGACCAGCGGGATGCGCCGTCCGCCGAGGGCGAGCGCGGCCCGGAAGGAGGCGTGCAGTCCGTGCGCGTGCACCAGGTCGGCGCCCGTGCAGGCCGCCCGCAGCACGGCCACGGACGCGGGATCGCTGCTGCGCGGCACATGGACGTGCTCGGCTCCGGCGCCGGTGAAGTCGTAGGTGTGATCCGCATCGAGGGGGGCGCACACGGTGACCCGTACGCCCCGTGCGACGAGCCCCGCGGCAAGGGAGCGCACATGTACGCTGCTGCCGGCGTTGCCTCCGCCCAGCACCTGCACGGTGCGCAGCGGCGACTGGCCGTGCGGTGAGGGGCTGCTCACGGGGGTCACGTGGCCGGGGGCTCCTGATTCGGCGTCGGGCGGTCACGAAGCAACGTACAGAAGGATCGTGTGGAAGGGGTGTACCGCTCGGCTTCCTCGCGTACCCGCCCAAGCATGCCAGGACATACGGCCGTCAACGGCCCGTCGACCGCCTCGGCCGCAGACAACCCGGCGATCCGAGTCACTCACACGAGTGACCTCGCCAGCTCGCTGACCCGATCGCCGCAGACCGCCGCGGCCACGACCGCCGCAGCGTGGACGGCCAGCCCGATTCGCCTGTTGCCGGCGACGACAGCAGCTCCGAGGGCGGCTCCCAGCACATGCGCGCCGGTGTCACCGATCATCGCGCGCTCCCTCAGGTCATCGGGCAGCACCGCGGCAGCCGCCCCCGACACGGCGGCGGCCATGTCCGCGCCCGGCCCCTTTCGCAGCAGCCCCGGCGCCGCGAGCGCGAGGACCGCTCCGGCAGCCCTCCCGGGCCGTACGTCCACGAGGTTGACGAAGTGCGCGGCACCGGCGATCACGACGCCGGCCAGCACCTTGTCCAGTGGCCGCTCCTTGAGCGCCGCGCCCGCGAGCAGCCCGGCCGCGGAGATCCCGAACAGCTTGACGGCACCGCTGGTGACCTCACCGTCCCGCAGCGCCGTCAGATGCGCCCGGAAGCCACGCCGGTGATCCCCGGCGACGTCGTCATACGCCCCGCAGGCGCCGACGGCCACCAGGGCGGCCCCCGCGAGCGGACTCACTCGCCCGACGCCGGCCGCCGCCGCGAGAGCGGCCGCGGGTCCGGCGTACAACTCCACGGTCCTCCCGGCGTAGTTCTTCCGCTCCCACCGCTCCCGCCCACCGGGAGAGGTGGCCCGCAGGGCGGCGAGTCCGGCGCGGGTGAGGGCGGCCGTGACGGCGAGGGAGGTGGACCTCGACACCGTCACACGTCCGCCCGGGCCGACTCCAGCAGCTCCTCCGCATGTGCCCGGGCCGTCTGCGAGTCCTCCTGCCCGGCCAGCATCCGCGACAGCTCCCGGATCCGCTCCTCGCCCTCCAGAACCTTGACGCCGGACCGGGTCACCGACCCGTCGTTCGTCTTCTCGACCAGCAACTGCCGGTCGGCGAAGGCGGCCACCTGGGGCAGATGCGTCACCACGACGACCTGCGCGGTCTTCGCCAGCCGCGCCAGCCGCCGCCCGATCTCGACCGCGGCCTTGCCGCCCACGCCGGCGTCCACCTCGTCGAAGAGATACGTCGGCACGGGGTCCGTCCCCGCGAACACGACCTCCACGGCCAGCATCACGCGGGACAGCTCACCGCCAGACGCACCCTTGGCGATGGGCCGGGGCGGCGCGCCCGGGTGGGGCGCGAGCAGCAGCTCCACCTCGTCGACACCGGCCGGTCCGTACGCCACCGCACGTCCGCCGACCTCGACGCCCTCCGGGTCCTCGGTCTGCCGGATCGAGAACGACACACGCGCGTGCGGCATGGCCAGCGAGGCCAGTTCGGCGGTCACTGCGGCGGCGAACCGCTCCGCCGCCACGGTGCGCGCATCCGTCAACGCCTGCGCCAGCCCGCCCAGTTCGGTCCGCAGCGCGTCCCGTTCGGCGGTCAGCTCCCCGATCCGCTCGTCATCGCTGTCGAGCTCGGTGAGCCGCACGGCGCCCTGCTCGGCATAAGCGAGTACGGCGTTGATGTCCTCGCCATACTTCCGGGTCAGCGCGGTCAGCGCGGCCCGCCGCTCCTCGACCGCGGCCAGCCGCAGCGGATCGGCGTCGAGATCGTCGGCGTATCCCGCCAACTCCCCCGCCACGTCGCCCAGCAGGATCCCGACCTCCCCGATCCGGTCGGCCAGCGAGGCCAGCGCCGGATCGTGGGACCGTACGGCCTCCAGGGCCCGGTGCGCGCCCGCCACGAGGGTCGAGGCGTCGACGCCCTCGGGGTCCTCCGGGTTGCCCGCGAGCGCGGCATGCGCGGCGGTCGCGGCCGATGCCAGCGCCTCCGCGTGCCCGAGCCGCTCGGCCTCCTCGGCCAGCTCCACGTCCTCACCGGCCCGCGGTTCCACGGCGGCGATCTCGTCGAGCCCGTACCGCAGCAGGTCGGCTTCCTGGGCCCGCTCACGCGCGCGTGTGGTGATGTCCTCCAGCTCGGCGGAGACGACCCGCAGCCGCCGGTAGGCCTCCGTGTACTTGGTGAGCGGCACGGCGACCGCGTCCCCGGCGTACCGGTCCAGTGCCTGCCGCTGCCGGGACAGCTTCAGCAGCCCCTGCTGATCGGTCTGCCCGTGCACGGCGACCAGCTCGTCGGCCAGCTCGGCCAGCACCCCCACGGGCACCGCCCGACCGCCCAGATGCGCCCGCGACCGCCCCTCGGCGGAAACGGTACGGCTGATCAGCAAGGCCCCGTCGTCGAGCTCGGCCCCCGCCTCCTCGGCCCGTACGGCGACCGAGGCGTCCTCGGGCACAGTGATCCGCCCCTCCACGACCGCCTTCCCGGCCCCGATCCGCACGAGCGCCGGATCCGCACGCCCGCCCAGCAACAGCCCCAGGCTGGTGACGACCATGGTCTTGCCCGCACCCGTCTCACCGGTGACCGCGGTGAACCCCGGCGACAGCTCGACGACGGCATCGTCGATGACTCCGAGTGACCGTATCCGCATCTCCTCCAACACGGACACGACCTTACGAGGTTCAGCCCCTGAAGCGCGACGCCGGTCCCCCATGTCACTCACCTGAGTGCACGTCCCCCAGGGGCGCGGGGAACTGCGCGATCAACCACAGCGAACCCGCAGCCGTCCACGCACCCAACCCCCCGCGGCGAACCGCTAATGCGGCGCCCCCCGCCACCCGGAAACCGGCAACGCGAACTTCGCCACCAGCCGATCGGTGAACGACGCATGATGCAGCCGAGCCAGCCGCACCGGCACAGACCCCCGCCGCACCTCGACCCGCGCCCGGGGAGGCAACTCCACAGTCCGCCGCCCGTCACACCACAAAACCCCCGGCGGAATGTGCGGCAGCACCTCCACCGCCAGCACGGAATCCGGCGACGTCACCAACGGCTTCGCGAACAGCGCATGAGCACTGATCGGCACCATCAACAACGCCTCCACCTCGGGCCACACCACAGGCCCCCCCGCGGAGAACGCATACGCGGTCGACCCGGTGGGCGTCGAGAGAACGATCCCGTCACACCCGAACCCCGTCACCGGCCGCCCGTCGATCTCGAGCACGACCTCGAGCAGCTTCTCGGCGCCCGCCTTCTGCACGGCCGCCTCGTTCAGCGCCCAGTCGGTGTGCACGATGTCCCCGTTGCTGAGCACGACGACGTCGACGGTCATCCGCTCCTCGACCTCGTACGCCCGCGTCACCACCCGGTCGACAACCTTGTCGAGATCGTCCCGCTCGGCCTCGGCGAGGAACCCCACCCGCCCGAGGTTGACGCCCAGCATCGGCACCCCGGAGGCCCGGGCGAACTCCGCGCCCCGCAGCAGCGTCCCGTCACCGCCGAGCACGATGAGCAGCTCGCACCCGTCGAGGCACTGGGGGGTCGCCTCCCTGACGAGTTCCACCTCGTCCGGCAGGGGCAGATCCTGTGCCTCCGCCTCCAGCACCCGGACGCCGATCCCCGACCGCAGCAGCCCCTTGACCACCAGCTCGGCGCTGCGGATCGCTGCGGGTCGCCCGGTGTGGGCCAGCAGGAAAACAGTACGAGCTCGGTTCGGTGTCAACGCGGCCCCTCCGCCACTGCACGGTCAACGTCGGCCGGGTCCAGTCGGGGAGCCCCGGCCCGCAGCCACAGAAAGTACTCGACATTCCCCGAGGGCCCGGGCAACGGACTGGCCGTCACACCCTTCACCCCGAGCCCCAGCTCCCCGGCCCGCTCGGCCACCCCGCGCACGGCCTCGGCCCGCAACTGCGGACTCCGTACCACTCCCCCGCTGCCCAGCCGCTCCTTGCCCACCTCGAACTGCGGCTTCACCATCATCACCAGATCGGCGTCCGGCCGCACGCATCGCACCAGTGCGGGCAGGACCAGTCCCAAGGGGATGAAGGACAGATCCCCCACCACAAGATCCACAGGTTCCCCATCGATCGCCTCAAGCGTCAACTCGCGTACGTTCGTACGGTCCTTGACCGTGACGCGTTCATCGCTCTGCAGACTCCAGGCGAGTTGCCCGTATCCGACGTCGACGGCGACGACATGCGCGGCCCCCGCCCGCAACAGCACGTCGGTGAAGCCTCCGGTGGACGCACCGGCGTCCAGCGCCCGCCGCCCCTCGACGACGAGCCCCTGCGGGACGAACACCTCCAGCGCGCCGGCGAGCTTGTGGCCGCCCCGCGACACGTAGTCGGGGTCGTTGTCGTCGGCCGCGACGACGATGGCCGCCGCGGTCTCCACCTGCGTGGCCGGCTTGGTCGCGACGGTCCTGCCGACGGTGACCCGCCCGGCGGCGATCAGCTGGCCGGCATGCTCACGCGAGCGCGCAAGCTTGCGGCGGACCAGCTCCGCATCCAGACGGCGACGTGCGACTCCTGCCACGTTCGGTTCAGCTCCTAGTCCCATACGTCGACGGGGGCGCCGGAGGTCCCGGGCGGGCGTCGAGCGCGGTGAGCGCGTCGCGCAGCCCCCGGTGTACATCCTCGTACACCTCGAGGTGTCCGTCGGTGGCGAGGTGGTCGGCGTCGGCCAGCCGCTCCAGCTGTGCGTCGACCTCGGGGTTGCCGGTGGGGGTGCGGGGCACCTCGAGCGGGGCGGGGGCGGCGGGGTCGTACTCGGGCTGCGCCGGCGCCGCCTCCTGAGGGATCTCCGTCTGCGGAACCGAGTCGTTCATGCCCCGACGCTACCTCGAAGCGCTGGGGTACCGTCGATCGCTATGGCCACGATCGAGGAGTGCCGCGCCGCACTGGAGAAGCTCTCGGACAACATGCAGGACGCCGAGGGCGACGTCCGTGCGGCCGCGGCCCTGGACCGCTCGGTGAGCTGCCGCATCACCGACCTGGACATCACCTTCGTCGGCCGCCTCGAGGACGGCCGGATCAAGGTGCACGACACGCTCCGGGGACAGGCGCGCGAGAAGGCGCAGATCCGGCTCACCCTGGCCGGCGACGACCTGGTGGCGCTCGTGGACGGCGAGCTGCACTTCGCGAAGGCCTGGGGCTCGGGCCGGGTGAAGCTGGAGGCGAGCCTGTTCGACCTGTTCCGCCTCAGGAAGCTTCTGTAGCCGCCACGGCCGGGGCTTTCGCCCGGGCCTTGCGCGCCGCCGGCACCACGAGCGGGGTCCCGGTCTCCGGGTCGTCGATGACCTGGCAGCGCAGCCCGAAGACCTCCTCCACCAGCTCGGCGGTGACGATGTCGTTCGGCGCACCCTCGGCGATCACCTCGCCGCCGCGCAGCGCGATGAGGTGCGTGGCATACCGGGCGGCGTGGTTGAGGTCGTGCAGGACGGCCACCAGGGTGCGGCCCTGCTCCTCATGCAGCTCGGCGCACAGGTCGAGGACATCTATCTGGTGCTGGATGTCCAGGTATGTCGTCGGCTCGTCGAGCAGCAGCAACGGCGTCTGCTGGGCGAGCGCCATCGCGATCCAGACACGCTGGCGCTGACCACCCGACAACTCGTCGACATAACGATCCGCGAGCTCCGCGACCCCGGTCTGCGCCATGGACTCCTGCACGACCCGCTCGTCCTCTGTCGACCACTGGCGCAGGAGCCCCTGGTGCGGATAGCGGCCGCGGCCCACGAGGTCGGCGACCGTGATCCCGTCCGGCGCGATCGACGACTGGGGCAGCAGGCCGAGGGTCCGGGCCACCTTCTTCGCGGGCATCGACTGAATGACCTGCCCGTCCAGCAGCACCCGGCCCTGACTGGGCTTGAGCATCCGCGAGAGCGCACGCAGCAGCGTCGACTTACCACAGGCGTTCGGACCGACGATCACGGTGAAGGAGTTGTCGGGGATCTCCACCGACAACTGTTCGGCGATGACCCGCTGGTCGTAGGCGAGGGTGACGCTCTCGGCGGTCAGGCGGTTCACGGTGCTCCTTGTGTTGTTCAGCTCGGTGCTGCTGCTCCTGCTCATATCCGGCCCGCCCTGCGCTCGGTGACCAGCAGCCACAGCAGGTAGACACCGCCGAGCACGCCGGTGACCACGCCCACGGGCAGCTGGTCGGCGCCGAAGACGCGCTGCGAGATCCAGTCGGCGGTGACCAGCAGGGCGGCGCCCATGCACAGGGACGGCAGCAGGTTCGGGCCGGGCGAGCGGGTCAGGCGGCGGGCGAGCTGCGGCGCGGTGAGCGCGACGAAGCTGACGGGGCCGGCGGCGGCGGTGGCCGCGGCGGTGAGCAGGGCGGCGGCCACCATCAGCAGCAGCCGTACGCGCTCGACGCGCACCCCGAGGGCGTACGAGACGTCGTCGCCCATTTCCAGCATCCGCAGCCCGCGCGCATTGGCCATCACGAGCGGCACGAGGACGGCGCACAGCGCGAGCAGCGGCCAGACCTGCTCCCAGTCCCGGCCACTGAGCGACCCGGTCATCCAGACCACCGCGCGGGCCGCGTCGACGATGTCGGCCTTGGTCAGCAGATAGCCGTTGACGGCCGTGACGATGGCCGACACACCGATACCGACCAGGACCAGCCGATAGCCGTGCACGCCCTGCTTCCAGGCCAGCACGTAGATGGCGAGCCCGGTCCCCAGACCGCCCACGAGCGCGCCGAGGGTGACGGCGTTCGCGCTCCCGGAGAACAGCACGATCATGACGAGCGCACCGGCCGTCGCCCCCTGACCGAGGCCGAGCACGTCGGGGCTGCCCAGCGGATTGCGGGAGATCGACTGGAACAGCGCACCGCCGAGGCCCAGCGAGGCGCCGACCAGCAGCGCGACCAGGACCCGCGGCAGCCGCAGCTCGTTGACGATGAACTCCTGACCGGCATCGCCGTTCCCGACCAGGGTCTTCAGCACGTCGCCGGCCGGGATCGGGAAGTCGCCGGTGCCGATCAGCACGACGCTCGCGGCGAGCGCGGCGAGCAGCAGCAGGAGGACGACGGTGAGGGTCCGGAGGTCCAGGCGCACGGACAGCCCGCCCGGCGTGCGCACGGCACGGTTGGCACGGTTGGTCTTCACAGCTGGGCCGTCCTCCGCCGTCGTACGAGAAAGATGAAGACCGGGCCGCCGAGGATCGCGGTGACGATGCCGACCTGGAGCTCCGCGGGCCGGGCGACGATCCGGCCGAGCACATCCGCGCCGAGCAGCAGCACGGGCGACAGAATCGCCGCATACGGCAGGATCCAGCGCAGGTCCGGCCCGGTGAAGGACCGCACGACATGCGGAACCATCAGTCCGACGAACACGATCGGCCCGCAGGCGGCGGTCGCGGCCCCGCACAGCACGGTGGCGGCGAGCATCGACAGCGCCCGGGTCCGGTTCAGGTTGGCGCCGAGCGCCTTGGCGGTGTCGTCGCCCATGGCCATGGCGTTCAGCGGCCGGGCGAGAGCGAGCGCGAGGAGCGAGCCGACCAGGAAGAAGGGCAGCACCTGTGTGATGGTCTCGTCGGTCGCCGAGGTCAGCGAACCGACCGTCCAGAAGCGCATCTTGCCCAGCGCGGCCTCATCCATGATCATCACGGCCTGGAGATAGCCGTAGAGCGCGGCACTGATCGCGGTGCCGGCCAGCGCGAGCCGGACCGGCGTGGCCCCCCGGCTGCCGCCCAGGAACCACACGAGCGCCCCGACCGCGGCCGCGCCGAGGAACGCGAACCACACATAGCCGCTCAGGCTCGTCACGCCGAAGTAGGTGAGGGCGGTGACGACCGCCGCCGACGCGCCGGCGTTGATGCCGAGCAGTCCGGGATCGGCCAGCGGGTTGCGGGTGAGCGCCTGCAACACCGCCCCGGACAGGCCCAGCGCCGCGCCGGCGAGGAGTCCGAGGACCGTCCGGGACATCCGTTCGTCGACCACGACGTCGCCGTACGTCCCCGAGTTCTCGAACAGGCCGTGCCAGACCTGCTCCAGGGACAGCCCCTTCGCGCCGACCGCGATGCTCGCCAGCGCGACGAGCACCATGATCGCCGCGGCCACGAGCAGCCCAAAGGCACGTATCACCCGGCGGGTTGGAGGCGCAGGGGTGACGTCCGCGCGCTGTTCGGGAGGACTTTCAACCAACACGGAGGTTAGGTTAGCCTACCCTCCGATCGGATCAAGATCCAGAGTCTGCCGCCCGCGACCGCCGAGCCCGTCTCACAACCCCAGCCGCGCCAGCGCCTTCCCCCCGTCCAGCTCGCACACCCCCTCACCGGCCGCCGTCCAGGCCGCCGCGCACAGGGCGCGCAGCCCGTCCACGGGCTCGCCGTCACCGTCGAGTTCGAGTTGCTCCGCGCCTGCCGTCGCCGTCCAGCCTCCGCACCGGAATCCGTCGCCTGCCTCGGCGATCTCCGGCTGCCCGGTGAGCAGCCCTCGCAGATCGGCGTCGACATACGTCGGCCGGTGCTGCGGCGGCGCGGCGAGCAGCTGCGGCCCGTCGGTCACGCCGGTCAGCACCAGCAGCGAGTCGACCTCGCCGTTGAACGCGCCCTCGATGTCCGTGTCCAGCCGGTCCCCCACCACCAGCGGCCGCTTCGCCCCCGTGCGCAGGATCGTCTCCCGGTGCATCGGCGGCAGCGGCTTGCCCGCGATCTGCGGCTCGGCGCCGGTCGCGATCCGCACCACCTCCACGGCAGCGCCGTTGCCCGGCGCGATCCCGCGTGCGCTCGGAATCGTCAGGTCGGTGTTCGACGCGAACCACGGCACACCCGCCGCGATGGCGTAGCACGCCTCGTTGAAGCGCCCCCAGGGCAACTCCGGCCCGCCGAACCCCTGCACGACCGCCGCCGGATCGTCGTCCGCCGACTCGACGGGAACGAGCCCGCGCTCCCGCAGCGCCACTCGCAGCCCTTCGCCGCCGATCACCAGCACCCGGGCTCCCGACGGCACCTGCTCGGCGATCAGCCGCGCCACCGCCTGCGCCGAAGTGATCACGTCCGAGGCCGTCGTGGGTATGCCCAGCGCGGTCAGATGCGCGGCCACGGTGTCCGGGGTCCGCAGCGCGTTGTTGGTGACGTACGCGAGATGCATCCCGCCCGCCCGGGCCGCACCGAGCGAGTCGACCGCGTGCACGATCGCGTTCCCGCCCGCGTACACCACTCCGTCCAGGTCGAGCAGCGCCGTGTCGTACGCCTCGCTGAGCGCCTGTCCACAGCCCTCGGGCCTGGTCCTGACCCCCTGGCTCATTCCGCATCTCTCCTCGGTTCGGCGTCTTTCCCCCGATCATCCCCCATGCCACCGACACACGTACGATGCCGAGATGAACACAGCAGGTCACCCGGAAGCAACGACGCGCCGAGGCCTGGAACTCACCCCGTTCCGAGGGCTCCGCTACGACCCCGACCGGGTCGGCAGCCTGGCCGCCGTGACATCCCCTCCGTACGACGTCGTCGTACGCCCGGACGGCCTGCACCATCTGCAGTCGGCCGACCCGCACAACATCGTCCGCCTGATCCTCCCCGAGGCCGCCACCCCCACCGCCCGCAACGCACAGGCCGCGGACACCCTGCACAGCTGGCTCACCGACGGAGTCCTCGCCCCCGACCCGGAGCCCGGCCTCTACGTCTACGAACAGCACGACGGCAACGGCATGCTCCAGCGCGGACTCATCGGCGCCCTGCGGGTCTCGGATCCGACGGAGGGCGTGGTCCTGCCGCACGAGGACGTCATGCCGCACATCGTCGCCGACCGAGCGGCCCTGATGCGCGCCACCTCCGCGAACCTCGAACCCCTCCTCCTGACCTACCGAGGCAACGGCCCGACGGCCGCCACGACCGAAGTCGTGGAACGCGCAGCCGAGAAGCCCCCTCTGCTCGCCACGACCACGGAGGACGGCTTCAGCCACCGCCTCTGGTCCGTCACGGACCCCGGCGACGTGGCCCGGATCCAGTCCGACCTCGCCCACCACCAGGCCCTGATCGCCGACGGCCACCACCGCTGGGCCACCTACTGCCTGCTGCGCGCCGAGCACCCGTCCCCCAGTCCCTGGGACTACGGCCTGGTCCTGCTGGTCGACACCGCCCGCTACCCCCTGCGTGTCCGCGCCATCCACCGCCTCCTGCACGGACTGCCGGTGGCCGACGCCCTCGCCGCCCTCGACGGCCGGTTCCGCGTACGACGCCTCGACGCACCGCTGACCGAGGCGCTTGCCGCGCTCGGCGACGCGGCGTCCGCCGGCAACGCCTTCCTCCTGGCCGGCGACGGCGCCTTCCACCTGGTGGACCGCCCGGACCCGGACCTGCTCTCCCGTACGGTCCCCACCGACCGCCCCACCGCATGGCGCACCCTCGACGCCACGGTCCTGCACGCCACGCTCCTGGCCCACGTCTGGCACATCCCCGAGGACTCCCCCGCGCACATCGCCTACATCCACGACGCGTCCGCCACGGTCACCAAGGCGGAACGCGACGGCGGAACGGCCGTACTGATGCACCCCGTCCGCGAGGAAGTCGTACGAGACCTCGCCCGCCAAGGCGTCACGATGCCCCGCAAGTCGACGTCGTTCGGCCCGAAACCGGCGTCCGGGCTGGTGCTGCGCGCACTGGACATCTGACATACGAAGGGGGCGGGACCCATGTCCGGATCCCGCCCCCTTCACTCGGGCACGTCAGTGCTTGTCGTCGTCCCGGCCTTCACCGGTCTCGTCACTCAGCTCGCTCTCACTCTCGTCAAGAGCGTCGACGAACTCCACGCCGTCCAGCTCGGCAAGCCGGTCCGAGGCATCCGTGCTGCCGTCCCGGTCCGCCTCGACGGCCTTCGCGAACCACTCCCGCGCCTCGCGCTCCCGCCCGGCCGCGAGCAGTGCGTCGGCGTAGGCGTACCGCAGCCGCGCGGTCCACGGCTGTACGGAGCTGGAGGCCAGCTCGGGGCTCTGCAGCGTCACGATGGCCGCGTCGAGCTGCCCCATGTCACGCCGGGCACCGGCCGCGACCAGCCGCATCTCCACCTGCCCGGCCTTGTCGAGCTTGTGCACCTCGGGCGCACCGGCCATGTCGAGCGCCTTCTCCGGCCGTCCCAGGCCCCGCTCGCAGTCGGCCATGACGGGCCACAGATCGACGTTGCCGGTCATACGCCGTGCCGCACGGAACTCGGCCAGCGCCTCCCCGTACTTCTGGTTCGCGTACGCCGCGAACCCGGCTGCTTCCCGAACGGCCGCCACGCGCGAGGCCAGCCGCAGGGCGACCTTCGAGTAGCCGTACGCCCCCTCGGGGTCCTCGTCGATGAGCCGGGCAACCATCACCAGGTTCTTGGCGACATCGTCCGCGAGCGTCTTCGGCAGGCTCTGCAGCTCCTGCCGTACGTCCTGGTCGATCTCGTCGCCGGTCACGTCCTCGGGGATCGGCAGCCGCTTGATCGGCTCACGGTCACGTTCCCGCTCCTCACGGAACCGGCCGCCACCGCCACCGTGCCGGTCGTCGCGGCCACGGAAGCCACCGGGACGGCCACCACGGTCGTCCCTACGCGGCGCACCACGCCCACCACGGTCGTCCCGACCCCGGTACCCGCCGCGCTCACCCCGGCTGTCGTCGCGGCGCCCGTAGCCACCACGCTCCCCACGGCCCTCGCCCCGACGATCGTCCCGCCGGAACCCACCACGCTCACCTCGGTCCCCTCGCTCATCCCGCCGGAAACCACGCTCGCGGTCGTCACGGCGGTCATCTCGCCGGTCGTCACGGCGTTCATCTCGCCGGTCGTCACGGCGGTCGTCACGGCGGTCATCGCGCCGCCCGTATCCACCGCGGTCACTGTCCCGACGGACATCGCGCCTGTCGTCGCGGCGGTCGTCCCGACGGACATCACGGCGGTCGTCACGGCGGTCGTCCCGACGGACATCACGGCGGTCATCGCGGCGGAAGCCACCACGATCACCACGGTCATCACCACGCCGATCGTCGCGCCGGCCGTACCCGCCACGGTCATCGTCCCGACGGAAGGAAGGACGGTCACCACGGTCGTCCTCCCGGCGGAAAGCCGGGCGGTCACCGCGGTCGTCCCGACGGAAGCCACCGGGACGGCTGCCACGGTCGTCCCGACGCGGCCCACGGTCACGGTCACCGCGCTGGAAGGACGGACGCGATCCACGGTCACTGTCGCGCCGGCCGTATCCGCCACGGTCACTGTCACGGCGGTCGTCGCGGCGGTCATCGCGCCGGTCGTCGCGCCGGTCGTCGCGGCGGTCATCGCGCCGGTCGTCGCGGCGGAAGCCACCACGCCCACCACGGTCATCACCACGCCGATCGTCGCGCCGGCCGTACCCGCCACGGTCGTTGTCCCGCCGGAAACCGCCACGGTCACCACGGTCACCACGATCGCCGCGGTAGCCGCCTCGGTCGCCGCGATCCCCACCATCCCGTCGCCGCTGGTCGCGCTCCGGTCGGTCCTCGGGTGAGTTGGTGGACATCGGTGACTCCTGTCTTCGGTACCGCAAGTCATTCTCGCGCAGCCGCGTACGCCGCGCGCTCTGGAAAAACAAAAGGACCCCTGGTCCCAGCTGAACGCTGGTGACCAGGGGTCCTTCAAAGATTGTTCGGCGGTGTCCTACTCTCCCACAGGGTCCCCCCTGCAGTACCATCGGCGCTGTAAGGCTTAGCTTCCGGGTTCGGAATGTAACCGGGCGTTTCCCTCACGCTATGACCACCGAAACCCTATTGGTTTCGAGCGAACAAGCACACTCTTCAATTGTCTGTTCGACTCAAAGCCGGCAACTGTTCGTTGCCTCAGAACTGACACAGTGGACGCGAGCAACTGAGGACAAGCCCTCGGCCTATTAGTACCGGTCAACTCCACCCCTCGCGGGGCTTCCATATCCGGCCTATCAACC